>CALIGP010000204.1 GCA_938021455.1 uncultured Lewinella sp.
TTACCCGAATGTCCGACTCGTAGGCGTTGACGGCGTTTCGATAAAGGTCATTGCTAAAGGGATCATCATCAGTAGATTCCCAGGTGATAATGGTATCTGCAGCGAGGTTGCCAGCTACATTGGGTTGAAAGTCTTCGCCTAGACAAACAGCGGTATCCATGGTGGTTCTTGCTACCAGGGGCCCACAACTGAGACAAGCAGGGTCAAAGGGCGGTAATACATCTAGTACGAAGGAGGTGTCGAATACACATCCATAGTCGTCCGTCGAGATTATGGTGATGGTTTTTGGTCCCGGGTTTTCATTACTTAGCACGATACTGTCTGGCGAAAAGAAAGCCAGGTCGTTGGTGTTTTTAAAGACTACATTGTCAATTGGGACTGAGAAAGTTTCCTGGTCGGGATAGACACTGTTGGCAAACTCGATGGACCACTCATAAATGGAACCATTGTCACGGGCGATGTTATCACGGACGTTGAAGGTCCATTCTCCGTTGAGTTCACATCCTACAAGCGTGTTGAAGCTTTCTTCCGCTGCGTAGTCAATGGCGGGCATGGATTGTTCGTCGCCAATGTTTAAATCCACAACGGCTTCTGCCATGGTACGTGGAGCGGATGCCGTCCAACAATAGGTGGCTGGAGGGTCTGGCGTATTTGTGTTCTCATTACCCTGGCCCAGTAGCTGGCGGCGTACCTGATCATCTGAATCAAAGCGGTGCAAGTCTAACCGATTGCCATCCGGGCATTCAATCCAGATGTCAAGGTCACCGAGGTAACTGTGCTCCATGCTGGCACAGATACGGACAAGGTCAGCTCCGCTTTCGAGCGTTTGGGCTGGATTAAAGTTGGAAAACAAAAGTGGGCTGGAATACTCCGCCCCCGTTCCGTCGGGGAGAATGGTCAGCTCAGTGAACGTCTGACTGGTGTTGAAGGAGAACTCTTGAGGGCTGGGGTTAAAGGAAATAGAGCCGGTACTGTTTCTCCCAACGGTAAGAGGTAATTCCTGGCCGGCACAAATTGATGCGGGCAGGTTCTCCGGTTCGCTGAATATTGGAGGAGGGGACACCCTGACGCGCTGGCTGATTCGGTTTCCATTACGGCAGCCCTGATCATCTTCAATGATGAGCTGTACTACGTATCCACCAGGATTTTCAAAAGTATTCGATACGTTTTGTCCCATACCTGTATTGCCATCCTGGAAGTTCCACGTGAAATCTGAAAGACCATCACTCTGGGGGTAGATCACACCGTTTTCGGGGTAATTACCCTCACCTCTGAAGTCTATTGTTTCTCCCGGACAGATGTCAATAAAGCCGTCAGGCCCCGGAGCAGGATTTGTGCTGAGTAATACGGCCTCGATGGGTTGGCAAGCTACTACACAGTTAATGGAGGCAGCCCAACCATCTCCTGTTTCCGTATCGTTGTTCTCAAATCTTATCGTCAGACAGCCGGAAGTGTTTCCTGCCGTTGCCTGTACCCTGAACTGGGAGCCATTGGCGTTCGCATCAACTACGTTAAGCACCGGTGCTGCGTCAGAAGTACCGTTGAAGATGGTCATCTCACCTCTAATGTCAAAACTCTGAAAGACGAGTTCAATGTGGGAACCGGAGCTACGGTCAGAGCAAATGGTTATCTCGTGGGTTACGCCAGGGGCTGCGTGGCTACCGGTCGCTCCGCCAGAATCGTAAAAGAGCCCATCACAAAGCGTCTGATTTGCCTGATTAATCCGGATGTTTTGTCCGTTCACTGCTGTTAAAGCGGCACAAAGGAAGAACAAAACGAATAGAGAGCGAGCGTAAAGTATGGGCATCTGAGGGATGTTAAGCTTAAAGATTTCTTGCACCTGCGTCCGCGCCAGAATATTCATGGAAGTAAGCGGGGGCGGATCAAATAGAGGATTCATAATCGTCGACTGGCCTAAAGGTAACAGCGTGGGCGAAAAGGTAGGAGCGGACGTGCGACAAAACGCTATGATCCATCTATCTTTGGCGCAAAACGAAATAAGCTATGCAAGTATTGGACGGAAAGGCCCTCGCGACGACAATTAAGGGTGAAATGAGGGAAGAAGTGGATCAAATCCGCCTTTCGGGGGGAAATATCCCTCATTTAGCCGCCGTATTGATTGGGGCTAATCCTGCTTCGGAAAGCTATGTTCGTAGTAAAGTCAGGAGTTGTGAGGAGGTTGGATTTCATTCTTCCCTGATTCGTCGGGGAACTGAAGTAACGCAAAGCGAGGTGCTTGAAATCGTTGAACAGCTGAATAATGATCCTGATATTGACGGTTTCATCGTTCAATTACCCTTGCCTAAGCATATTGATGAAGATGCCATTAATCTGGCCATTGACCCCCGGAAAGACGTTGATGGGTTCACACCCGTTAATGTTGGCCGTATGACTCTCGGTTTACCCTCCTTTTTGCCCGCGACCCCCAACGGCATTTTGACCATGCTAGATCGCTACGGTATTGAAACTTCCGGCAAGGAGGTTGTCGTTTTGGGCCGCTCTAATATCGTTGGTACCCCGATGACAATCCTACTGAGCCGGAAAGGAAACCCTGGGAATGCTACCGTAACAATGTGCCACAGCAGAACGAAGGATATGGAGTTTCATACCCGGCGGGCTGACATTCTTGTGGCCGCCATCGGTATCCCCGAAATGGTGACAGCAGATATGGTGAAAGACGGTGCCGTCATTGTGGATGTGGGCATCAACCGCGTAGAAGACGAAACCCGCAAACGAGGCTACCGTCTCTGCGGAGACGTAGATTATAAAGGATTGGAAAGTAAAGTTTCCGCCATGACGCCCGTCCCGGGTGGGGTAGGGCCCATGACGGTGGTCTCGCTATTGATGAATACACTCAAAGCTAGTAAGCGGAAGTAGGGCGGACAGATGGGGATCCGTTTGTCTGACGGCTAAATTCTTGGCGCTACATTCCCTCTACTTCCTAAACCTCCGTATCTCCTCATACACCGCCTTTACCTGCGGGCAATCCACCATTTTATCCATATACCGTCTTGTTGGATCGGCCAGCAGGCGACCGAGTGGAGGCATAACGGCGAAACTGGAATCCCGGCCCAAATGCTCGTTAATGAGGTGGTTAAGGCTGTCACGCCGTTGATCGAGGTCCGTTAGTTTGAGCTCTCCACCCAGGGCGGCGAATACATCACCCTTCCGGAGCCGGAAGGGTAAATTAACGGTATGATATTGATCGACGAGACCAAGGTTCCGTACCGTCTCTCCGCGTAGGTAGTCATCCCAACTAATGGGGACGCCCGTCAAGCCAGTATTTACGGCTACTCCGGAATTAGCGCTGAGTTCTGATTTATAGGGGTAACGGTTCATTTTGTCCAACTCGTCAATGAAGGCATCCCTGGCGTAGCGGGAAGCGGCGTTACGAAGGCTGATAACAACCACGCCACGGTCAAACAGTTGCCGGTAGACGGTATTGCTCGTGTCCGCCAATTCCCTGCTTTTTAAGGTTCGAAGCAAACTGTATATGCTATTAAGGCCGGAGTTGTCGGCACTACCAGCATCCAGGAAGTGGCCTTTACCCGTAATTCTGGCGGCGGGGCTGGCGATGGGGAAGCGGTTACTTAGGAAAGTCGCGTCCGGGTAAGAAATTGCTTGCCCCCGGCTGTTACGATTGAGATCGATGGAGCCCGTTAGGGGGTTTTCTTTTAAGGGAATAATCGTGCCCAACAAACCGTCTTCGGCCCTTGCGGTATTGATGATGAGTAAGGGAAGGGAGGGCTTGTCAAGCCAGGGAGTCCAGAAAGGTTCTTTGCGGACGGAGCTGTAGCCAAACCCGTCCTCACCGTCTCCAACGATGTTGAAGTAGGAGCGGGCCATTCCTTCCATACGGTCATCCCAACGATGGGGCTCAAAACCCGGAAGGTCTGGCCAGTAGTTAATCGGAAAGCGGGTCAGTAATCCGGTAAAGTCTCCACTTAGGTAGTTTCCCCGTCCGATTCTTTCGATGTACTCCCGGATCTGGGCTTTGCTTTTGCCACGCGCCTTCAGGTAATTGTACATAGATAGTCCGATGGTGCCGCCACTTGCGCCACTCAGGGCAAATACGTGGCCATCAAACTGTCCCTGTTCATCAAGTGCCAAAAGGTTGAGCATGGTCCAGTAGCAGGCTTTGAGACCGCCTCCGTCAGCGGCAACGAGAATAACCGGCCCTTCAGCTGGCGAAGCACGTAGGAAGTTCGTGACGTACGCTTCTAAATCCGGGGCTTCATCGTTGGCAGTGGTGGTCACGTAGCGAATTTCATGATAGGTGTTGCCCAAGTAAGCCGTGGCGAGTAGGGCGCCAACGATGGCCAGACCCCACATCCGGCTGGAGCTACTCACCATCCCGCTATGGAGATGCTTTTTGAGTTTCCCAGCTTTAGCGGACAGGTATTTCTGACGAAGGTCCCGGAGCATTAATATCCGATCTATCAGTATGATGGAAGCAAGCAGGCCATTAATGAGCAACAAGTAGATATTTAGTGGATTAACCCAACTCACGAATGAGGAAGAAACGAAACCTTCCCAGAATAACCCCACCAGAAAAAACGCCACGGCCAATAAGGCCAGTAGCGGATTTGCCATTAGCATGGTTTGTACTGTCAAATGATCGAGTCGGTCCATTACCGCATCCGAGGGGAACCGTTTTGGTGATGTTGGCTTATCTCCTTTCTCCTCTTCTTTTCGATTAAAGGTGTAACCCTGGTAAAAAGTCCGGTAAACCGCTAGCCAGGCAAAAGAGAAAACGGACAGGACCAAAAAGCCCAATAGCCATCGGAAACTGGTATCCCAACTAGATCCGGTAAGAATCAATACTAAGGTGACCACAAACAGCAGTAAAGCGGCAGCGGTAACACCTAGTCCAAGAAAAAAGGACCAGCGTTCTTCAACGAAGAACACCGTTTCTTTTGTCTTAGGATAAATTTTCTGTTTCCGGTTTCTGCGGTCTCCTGCCCGGTCCCGTAGAAGGCTAAAAACACTGAGCTTACTGGCGTCGGCTACTTTTGGGAACTTTCGAATTACCTCATTTTCAGGCTTTTGACTGAGGTTGGTGATCCTCAACGAAAAAATAATGTACAATAGGGTGAAAAAGGCGGTGATAGGGACCAGGTAGCCGGACCAGCCCGGAGGTTCGGCTTGATTACCGTAATAAATATCTCCACAAATACCGACCAGAAGTAGGATGTACATAAGGCCGAGAAAAGCCCGGAATCTATGAAAGGAGGAAGGCGGATAGGCAATGATTCCCGTAGCCTTTGGCATGAACTCTTTTGGCGGGGACTTTTCCTCCAGATGGTCAAGTTGTGGGAACAGGCGTTTGTGAAAAAAGGCCCAGCCCAATAAGCCGGGAGATCGACGATACTTTTTGTCATCGTCATGCAGACGGTCGAGAATGTCCCAGGTTTTAAACCGATTGGAGAACTGCCGATTCGTAAATATTAAATAGTTAGGAGAGAACCAGATGATGACCAGAGATGCGGGGAAAAAGAGCAAGGAAAAAAGCAGGAAATTCCCTGGTGAATTAACGAGTTCGATGAATAAAGAGTCGAACTGGTCCATCTTCGTGAATACGAAACCTACGATGGCGATAGAAAGGATGGCGGGGTAAAAGTATTTCAAATAGCGCCGTAAGAAAAGGGCGATCGGCTTACCGAAATCCTGCAAGAATAGTTGAAGGACAGATCCAATGCCGATGAAAACACCAAAGAGACGACTTAGTATGGCAAGAAAGTAAACGATCCGAAAGTCCACACTTTCCAGCGACTGCTCTGGGTGGCTGAGCCGACGATCGAAGTAAAAGAACAGCAAGACATTGCTAACCATCATTATGATGTAAAGGATGGTAATAACCCTTAATGCGGTTTGGTGTTGAGATGGCTGCTTGAGGCTGAAGTACCGGGTTTTTAAGGCCGGGTCATCCGGAGCGGGTTTCAGATAACTACCCAGGCAAAGGCGGTAGGTTAGCCACAGAAAGGTGGTGAGGACGATAATAAAGGCCAGACTGAGGACGAAAGAAAGGTTGCCCTGGCTGCCAATAACGGGGATTGCCCAGGTGGAATGTTCGTTCAGCAGATCGAGATAAGACGTTATCAGCGGTGAAACACTAGGTGGATTGCTGATAAAGAACAATAGAAGCGTCGCCAGGAGGAGCAGGAAAAAGCCTATGGCCAGTTTTCTAGACCCATTCGGAAACCACCAACGAACCATCCTGGCGGCGGAGCTAACAATTTTCCGTGCTTTAACGCGCTTTTTAGCAGCCTTTTTGTCCTCCTTTATCTCGGAAGGGTAGGCCTGATACGTTTGTATGGGGGTGTTCTTCTGCATAAAATGGGTGGTCAAGAAGTAGTAAGCTAGGGTAAATCTTGGAGTATACCTTATCAGAGGGCGCGGACGCAGGTGCAAAGGGAGGTGAAAGAAGCAAGGAAGACTCACCCTCCTGTCCCTTAATGCGGTTTCAATAGACTTGCGTTACTCCCTTGGCTTTCTTTGCAAAACGGCTTCATTAAGTACCTTTACTTTCATGAGACCATTCCTGTTCTTTTTGTGTTTTTCTCTTCTATTAGGCTTCTTCTCCTGCGGTGAAAAAGATAGCCAGTTAGAACGGCCATCAGATCCTTACGCCGTAGCGAGTACGGAGGGAGATGCGCTCAATGTTATTATCGAAATTCCGGCAGGAACTAACCAGAAAATCGAATTTACGCAAAAGACGGGTTTTTCCAACGATACCCTAAACGGAGGAAGAGCGCGAGTGATTAACTTCTTGCCCTATCCCGGTAATTATGGTTTCGTCCCATCCACCTTAATGGACCGTTCCCGGGGCGGAGACGGAGACCCGCTAGACGTTCTCGTACTTAGCGAAAGCCTGGAAACCGGTACTAAAATCGCCGTGAAGCCCATTGCGGCGCTTTTGCTCAGGGACCGTGGGGAGATAGACACAAAAATCATTGCGGTCCCTGCAGATTCTACGTTGCGGGTTTTTGATGTCGATAATTTTCTGGAACTGGCGCTCGAAAACGATGCCGCTCGCTCCATTATCGAGACATGGTTCCTTAACTATAAAGGCCCCAAACAAACAGAGTTAATCCGTTGGGAAGACGAGTCCTACGCCTGGAGGGAGGTCCGTAAATGGAAGACTGATTAGTAACGAAAAGGTAGATTGATCGCCTGGGAATTGGATAGTAGCATACCATATTCTAAATGAATTGCGTTAAAAAGGTCGTTAAAACCACCTTTTTCTAATCCATTATCGCAAAAAGTTGTTAAATAATTAGCTGTTTAGGCAAAAAGATGATGCTTTTTGGGGTGCCAACGGTACCTACCCCCTTATTTTGCGTCTAAGTAGTTAGAATATGTCAGTATTTCCCCTCTGACTTTTTGTATCTTAAAGTAATCCCTACAGATGAAACATCTACTCATTGTTCTTGCATTATGTGCCTTTACTGATCTATCCGCTCAATCCTTTGAGTGGAATAGCAAGTCTCCGTCTTCGCCTCATCCCAACGAGGTGCAGCCGGCACAATCCAGTCTGGCGACTTACGAAAAAGCCTACAACGAACGGCAAAACGGTATGGCGGGCATTTATAATCCGAATCTTAACGGAAGCAGCACCGTTTACGGTGAAACCTATAAGTCAACGGAACTTACGGCAAGTCATACTATTCTTCCTTTGGGAACACTGGTCCGCCTGGTAAATCTGGACAATAACCGCAACGTTACCGTGCGCGTCAATGACCGCGGACAGGAGTGCCCAGACTGCTTGGTCATGTTAAGCCAGGCAGCAGCTGATCAACTGGGTATTAATTACCGTGGAAGAGTTAGCGTTGAAAGGGTTGGGTTTAGCAATTGGAACCCTGCTCCACCACTCGCAACTACTCCTGCGCCAATGGCTTATGGCAATCCGGCACCTGTAACTTATCGAAATACGCCCGCCGCTGGCGGTCAGCCTGGCGTTGTGCGTCCGGTAACGATTGAAGGAGAGGCTTATGGTTGGCAAGCAAAGGGAAATGACCATCGCCCGGCCTCCTACGGGACGCCTCAGCCAACGGCTTACGGACAAGCGACTTCGGCTCCCCAGACGTACTCTCGTCCGGCTACCTATGGCAATCCTGCTCCCAGCAGTGATAACTACGCCGTTATGTCTGCTCCGCAGTCCAATAGCGGGTCGGTTATGTCACGGGAAGTTTACCCCGCAGCTACCCAGCCTAACATTACTTACAGCCGCCGTCCAACAACGGTTACCCCACAGCCTGCTGCGGTAAGTACTACTCCTTCCCCGCAGGCGACGGTTCAACCTCAGGTGTATCAGTCCGCTCCAAGGGCTTATGGTACAACACCGCAGCCTACAACCATTTCTCAAGCAGCTCCGCCACCTTCTACCGTGGTCCGCTATCAGGAAAACCGTACCGTTCAGGCTCCACCGACCTACCAAACACCCGCTCCTTCTGTATACGGAAGCACCACCACGGCTCGCGGCGTGAGTCAACCGGCTACTACGGCTCTAGCCACTGCGCCGAGTGGGTACGCCATTCAGCTAGGCGCCTACAACAACGAATTGTACGCTAAAAACCGGGTGAATCAACTTAAGCAAGCAGGTCTTTCTAATGTGTTTTACCTCAGTGCGAGAAAGAACGATGGCCAGATTATCAACCGGGTATATGCTGGTACTTTTGGAAGTATGGCGGATGCACAACTGGCGGCAAATAATATTCGAACAGGACACCAAATAGCTGGTATCGTAACTAGTCTCTAATCGAGTTAAAAGAGTTTCTTGTTCTTGAAACGGGGAGACGCCACATTGGCGCTTCCCCGTTTCATATTTCAGGAGTTAGAAAGTGGCTTTTTAAGGTTGCAAAACGGAATTAGAGGGCTGATAAATGGGCTTTTTCGAAAATTAAATTACTGAATCTCAAACTATCTCCATTTTTTATTAGTTATTCGTATAGTCAATTATTTGACTTGCTTTGTGAGGCCATCGGACAGTTAGTAGGTTCGTTGTCTGTGTTGACAAGTTTTATTGGGATTAATAAGAGTTTAAAGTACGCTACATTATGAACCAGTTACGAACGCATCTGCATCCCGCAGTACTGCTATTCATCATCAGTATTTTCATCTTTCTAGCTTTTGGTTGTAGTTCTAAAGCGCCCGAAGTAAGAAGTGTTCTGGTGTTTTCCAAAACCGCAGGGTTTAGGCATGCCTCCATTGAGCAAGGGAAAGAAATGTTTCTCCGCCTGGGGGCAGAGAAGGGGTTTAAGGTAGATACAACGGAGGATGCTTCGGTTTTTACTCAAGACCAACTCTCCAAGTATAACCTCATCGTTTTTCTAAGCACTACCGGTGATATATTGAATCCTGCCCAGGAGATAGAAATGAAACGCTTCATGCAGGCCGGTGGGAACTGGCTGGGTATTCACGCTGCAGCTGATACTGAATACGGCTGGCCATGGTACAACGAACTGGCTGGAGCCTGGTTTCTCAGCCACCCCAAGCATCAGGACGCCACAGTGCTGGTCTTGGAGGACAATCACCCTTCAACGGCTCACTTGAATAAGGAGTGGAAACGATTTGATGAATGGTATAATTATAAGAATATCCAGGAAGGTATTACCCCGGTACTTCGGGTAGACGAGAACTCCTATGAAGGAGGTAAGAATGGTGACTTTCACCCTATTGCCTGGTACCGTGACTTTGAGAACGGCAGAACCTTTTATACCGGTCTTGGTCACACGCCAGAAAGTTATACGGATACTGACTTCATCGCTCACGTATGGGGAGGAATGGAGTACGCCTGGGGAGACAATCGCCCAGTGGATTATACTGGTGTGAAGGCTACGCCGGAAGAAAATCGCTTCCAGGTAGAAGAACTCGTCATGGGGATGAATGAACCCATGGAGCTGGAACTACTGCCCGATGGACGTCCGATTTGGATCGAACGTACCGGAGCCGTGAAGGTCTATGATCCTGACTTCGAAGCCGAGGCTGAAATCGCTAATTTTGATGTCTGGACTGAATTCGAGGACGGAATGCTAGGCATCGCCCTGGACCCTGATTTTGAAGAGAATAATTGGTTTTACCTCTACTACAGCCCGAATATTGAAGAGAGTGTCAATCGCTTGAGTCGGTTCAAGCTGTCGGGTAATAGTATTGACAAAAAAAGTGAACAAGTAATTCTTGACGTTCCCACGGATCGTAACAAGTGTTGCCACTCTGGAGGAAGTATTGAGTTTGGCGGTACGGGCTTATTACACCTTTCCATAGGTGATAATACCAACCCATTTGAATCGGATGGCTTTGCACCCATTGATGACAGCAGAGACGTACCCAATTTTGATGCTCGCCGGTCTTCTTCCAATACGATGGATCTTCGGGGAGGCATCATTCGAATCAAAGTCGAAGAGGATGGCAGCTACACTATTCCCGAAGGGAACCTGTTTACCGATCCAAAGCAAGGGAGACCTGAAATATACGCTATGGGCATGCGTAACCCCTTCCGTATCCACGTTGATCAGCGGAATGGCAACGTTTATTGGGGAGACGTAGGCCCTGATGCAGGGAAAGATAGCCTTGGTATGGGGCCCAGAGGGCATGATGAGGTTAATGTTGCTCGAGAGGCAGGCTACTTTGGGTGGCCACTTTTTATTGGTGATAATAAGCCTTATCATCAAAGAGACTTTAAGGCAGGCACTACAGGTGATGCCTTTAATCCGGCGGAACCCATCAACGACAGTAAGCTCAACACGGGAGCTCAAGTACTACCTCCGGCACAACCAGCCATGATTTACTATCCCTATGCCGTTAGCGAAGAGTTTCCTCAACTGGGCACTGGTGGGCGCAATGCCATGGCTGGCCCTGTCTTTTACCATGACGATTACAAGGATGGTGACCATCGCTTTCCTGAATACTATTCTGGCAAATTCTTTTTCTATGACTGGATGCGGGATTATGTCATGGCCGCGGAGTTAGACGAAACGGGCTTTGTAACGGAGTTTGAACCTTTTCTTCCGTCTCAAAAACTGCTCCATCCAATGGATATGTTGTTCGGGCCTGAGGGGGATCTTTATATTATTGAATACGGAAATAAATGGTTTAGTATCAATCCTGATGCCAGATTGCTAAGAATTCGGTACAACTCAGGGAATCGCCCACCAGTCTCTGAAATGGAAATCGTACACACCATCGGTGGAGCTCCTTTCCATATTGTTGCTGATGCTTCTGCAAGTATCGATTACGACGGAGACGAGATGGCCTTTAATTGGATGCTGGACGACGAGATCATCGGAAAAGGGAAAGAATTGGACTATATCACCGACAAGAAAGGAGAGCATACGCTTACCCTCATGGTAGAGGACAGCGAAGGGAATAAGAGTAGTACCGAAACCACCTTATTGGTGGGGAATAACCTGCCAGAGGTTGCTTTGGACTTTTCGGGAAACCGGTCCTTTTTCTTCGCTGGAGATCAACTCGAGTACCAGGTTAAGGTTACGGACGCTGAGGACGGTGAGATTGACCCTCAGGCCATCACCGTTAGCCTGGACTACCTGGAAGGCGAAGACCTCGTAGAAATTGAACGCGGCCACCAAGTGGCTGGAAAAGGGACAGATTTTGCCATTGGCAAGGCTCTGATTGATGGACAAGATTGTGCCGGTTGTCACGCCGTAAACGAAAAAAGCATTGGCCCCAGTTACCAACAGATTGCGGACAAATACCGTAAACAAGCAGATGCCACGGACTACCTGGCTGGTAAAATCGTCGCCGGAGGTGGTGGTGTATGGGGAGAACAGGCTATGAGCGCTCACCCGGATTTGCCCAAAGGTGATGCAAAACGTATGGCAGACTATATCCTGAGTCTTGCAGGTCCCGCACCCGGCAAAAAAAGCCGACCTTCCAGCGGGAAACTCGTTCTGGATCAACACAAACCCGGTATTCCTGGTAGATACTACCTACAAGCAAGTTATACCGATAAGGGAGCCGGAGAAGGTCTGCCAAGATTAACTACTAAGGAAGTCGTTATGCTAAGACCCGCCAAATTTGGCGCTCATGCTTTCTCGCAGGGCAACAAGGTAATGGCCTATCACGTAGATGGAAAGGATAACCCGATGGGGGACGAGGAAATGGATGTACTCGTCGCTAGTGGCGGCGGATGGGCAAGCTATGGTAAGCTTGATTTAACTGGAATTTCTGCCGTTAAACTTGAGGTAGCTTTAGTACCCAATATCACTTCCGGAGGTACGGTTGAAATTAGAGCAGGGCATCCATCCACTGGGAAAGTAATTGGAACGGCCACCATCAAGCAGAAGCTTTCTACTTATGGCGTAAATGATCTAATCGTGCCTCTAAAGGAGAAATCCGGTGGAGAAGAAGAGCTGTTTTTCCGGTTTAAAGCGGACAGTGACGCCGCAGAAGCAGTGCTGGGTGCGGTATTGTCTATGGAGTTTATGCGCGAGCAAGCCAGTCGGTAATCTCTAGCTAGGGCAACTTTGGAGGCTCTTCATGAGTTAATTGTAGGTAATTTCAATGTTAATTGAATGTAAATCAGGATCTTTGCACTTGATTTATATTGGTCACTATCCCACTTTGGGATAGGTGATCTCCTCTTGGTAGCGGGAAAACCAGCTGCTATGAGGTTCGGGCCATTAGCGTCCATTGAAGATTATTATCACCAAAAATTAACCATCATGGCTACCCTGATTTATAAGGAAAAGCAACGCTACGCTGATAAAACCATGCTATCGCTACTCTTTGTTGGCACCGCCGCTGCGGTGTATGGACTCGTGTCTACTTTATTCACCAATATGGAAACAGGTAAGGCGCTGACTTACATGCTCATTGCAATATCTTTAGGTGGAATACTTTGGTTCTTGCGACGTTTACAGCTCAAAGTCGTCGTCAACGACAAGAAAATTAAGTATAAACTGGCTCCTCTGCATGATAGCTCCCGGAAGATCCGCTGGGAAAATGTCGAATCCTGTAAAATCGTAAAGACACCTTTTCTGGCTCCTAATCATGGCACTAAGCACCGCTTTGGTGGAGAAAAGCGGTTAACCTTTTACGGTCGGAATGGGCTCTCTATCCGCACAAAGGATGGGCAGAAGTTCTTCATTGGCGTTAAGGATGTTGATAGTCTCCGGTCGGCTTTGGAAGGACATGAATCACTGCTGGAAGAGGATTAGTAGCTGGCACCTTGGTGTTTAGACCTAGCAGACGACTAATGCGTATCCTATAAATCAAAGGTGGCTTGTCTTCTCAGAATAATCGCCCGTTTCTCTGATACAGTTACTTCTTCTCCTCCGGAAAGGGTGAGCGCATAGCGTCCGCGGCTTCGTTTTTTGACGGCGGTAATTGCCTCCAGTCTAATGATCTCAGAGCGGTTAACGCGGAAGAAAATCGTCTTTGGTAGCCTGTTTTCCAAAACGGAAAGCTTTTCTCGTAGCATGTGATTACCCCCGTCATGATAAATACGAACATAATGGTCATACGCACGAAGGAGGAAAATAGCTGATAGCGGGACGAAACGACCACCCTCCCGATCAGTCAGGAAAAGGCTCTCTTCCTGCTCAGACGGAGTTTTGAGTCGGGTTTGTAGTAAGTCAATGCACTGACGCATCCGATCTGAGCTAACGGGTTTCAGGATATAATCAGTTGCTTGTACGGAGAATGCCCTGACGGCAAATTCTGTGTAGGCCGTTACGAAGACTACCAAAGGCGGGTGAGGAATTTTGGCTAACAGGTCGAAGCCATTGGCTCCAGGCATCTCTACGTCTAAAAATAATACATCAGGGTTGGTTTTTCGCAGGAGGTCTAAGCCATCCCGCACGTTAGCCGCTTCGCCGACGACTTCGCAGCGCCCCGTTTCTCGGAGTGAGGAAGTAAGCTCCAAACGGGCAAGACGTTCATCGTCAACTAGGAGACAGCGGAGTAAATCGGGCATGTATTCAGTGTTTTTTGGTAATGCCCGGCCAGCGTAGGATGGCGGTTGTTGAATGATCTTCCATTGGCCCGACGGATAAGGAGGCCGCTGGCCCATACTGAAGGCTTAGTCGCTGACGCAGATTCTTTAGCCCAGAGCCGAGTGGGTTGTCTCCCCGAAAGGGACCATTATTTTGCACTCGTAGTTCCCAGCCTTGAGGCATTTGTTGCAAGGAGATAAATATCGAGCCTCCCTCAGGAAGGTGTGCGATACCGTGTTTGACGGCATTCTCCACCAGGCAATGTAGAGAAAGCGGTAAC
>CALIGP010000205.1 GCA_938021455.1 uncultured Lewinella sp.
GTTCGATGTCGCCGAACTAGCTAGGCAAAATCACCTAAGTGTTTCTCAACTGAACCGTAAGCTGAATAAATACATTCACCTGCCCGCCGGACAGCTGATCTGGGAAATGAAAATGGAGTATGCCGCCCACCTTTTAGCACAAGGTGAAACCACTATTGGAGATGTTGCCTATAAAGTAGGTTATAAAAGCCAGGCTCATTTTTGCCGTAGTTTCAAGCGTAAATTTTCTTGCACGCCTTCTACATTCAGGAGCAAAAGCGATGGGTTAATCGAATATGCGCGGTATTGGTAAAAACATGCGCGGTATTGGTAAAAAAATAATAAAGAGCGCCCTGATATTTGTATTCGTAAGGTTGTTACTCCTGATTTTAAAAACCAGTTCAACTTATTTGGCTAATAGAAAAACTGAGCTAAGTCCTGATTTTTAAAATTTAGAGTAATTATCAATCATTCATTCAAAACCCTTTTCATTCATTTTCTTAAATAATTTATCATGTCAAAAGTAGCAGCAGTTACAGCCGGAATAGAAGCAGCCGATAGTCTATATGACCTGGCAAAAAAAATCGGGACAGATTTTTCCATTCCTGGTAAAGGTTTAGTCGTCGCCATTCGGAATTGGACTAAGTACACATTCCGATTCAACTTCAAGGTTAAACGAGGAGTGTTTCTTGGAGCATCTGGAGGGGGCACGGTACATCCATATTCGAAAAAAAACCACGGCGAACATCAGGAATACGTATTCAAAGGTAGACCAGGTGGTGGATGCAATGCCGTTATAGAACTGGACTCATTGGAAGAGCCAGGAGCTTACTATATGCGTGCCGCAGCCGCGAGGGATGGTTTGAACTATGTTCGGTTTCATGCGAATGATCGAAAAGGTTTAGACAAAATGAAAAAACATAGGTCAGGAGATGGTTTCATGGAACCTACTTACGGTGAGTATTATTTTCACATTAGCATTTCAGAAGATCACCCCGCCATTTGCACGGTAGAGATTATTCCGAAAGGTGAAGTAGCACCACGTAGCTAAGTGGACGTAAGGGTTCAGCTTTAGAAACGAAAAAGCCACTTCAATTGCTCGAGTTGGTGCTTAAGGGCACTGACTCGGGCAATTGTTGTATTATGATCAGCTATAAGGTTTGATCGTTGTACCTTTCGAGAAGAGTGTAAGGTAAGTTTATCGATACTTTGGAGCCCTGCTATGGATGATTTTATTCGGATAGGTGAGGGGCGGTTGCTCTCGACTATTATGGAGCTTGTTGTTCTCTGTTCAACCGACGACTTAGACGCCTCTAAAACACAAACTGCCGCAAATGCCCATAACTCTGCCGTAAGCTAGCCTTTCGCAGTTCAGTATCTCCTTCAAAAGTGCGGTCTTCTACCTCCACGCAGATGGCGCCATTATAGCCTGTTTCGCGCAGGTAGCCCACAAATCGTCCCCAGTCCACATCACCCAGCCCGGGAATCTTTGGCGTATGCCAAAGGTTGGGGTGGCTGAATACACCGTAGTAATTACGCTTGTCGACATCAATGCGGGCATCCTTGGCGTGTATGTGCATCATCCGCTCCGGGTAATCCCGGAAGGGGAGAGTGTAGTCCATGTGTTGGAGGATGAAATGGCTGGGGTCATAGTTCAGTCCCCAGTTAGCATTGGGAATGTCCGCCCACATCCGCTCCCATACGGCGGGACTGATGGCGAGGTTGGTGCCGCCGGGCCACTCATCCTTCGTGAAACGCATGGGGCAGTTCTCAATGCCGATGCGCACTCTTTTCTTTTCGGCATAGGCCACAATTGGGCGCCAGGTGTCCAGAAAGCGGGGCCACTGTTCTTCGATGGTCTGGGTTTTGTCCCGGCCAACGAAGGTGGTTATACAGTTGATGCCAAGGGCGGCAGCGGCGTCGATTAGCGCCAGGATGTGATCGGTATACACTTTTGCTTCGGCCAGATCTGGCGTCAAGGGGTTTGGATAGTAGCCTAAAGAGCTAATGCTGACGCCGTACTTGGTCTGTAAATAAACCATCTCCTGAATGCCGGCTTCATCGAGCTGGCTGATGTCTATGTGGGTGACGCCCGCATAGCGACGTTCTGCCTTGCCCGGTGGCCAACACATGACCTCCAGGCAGTCATAGCCTACATCGGCGGCGAAGGCGAGGTGCTCTTCCAGGGAAAGCTCGGGGAGAATGGCGGTGACGTAGCCTAGCTGCATGGGATCACGGATTATGCGGATGAACGCGGATTATGAAAGGTAAGATCGCGGATTTCGCGGATGGACGCGGATTACACGGTGAAGTAATCCTACAATTCTCACATTCTATAATTCTAATCACTTTTTGAGTGAATGGGAGTAGAGATCACAGCTCTAAAGAAAAGAAAATTATTTTTTAGTCTTAACCTGTCACACTTTGCCTGGTGGGGCGATATAAGTTCTCGAAAGCAGCTTTTGTACGGGCTGCATTCGTTCTACAAACCAAAGAAACTTCGCTTTATGCAATTTCGTATTTTATCCTACGGCATGATCTTTTTCCTGGCCGCTTCTGCCATCTTTTCTTCCTGTGGGATTTTTGAGACAGATGAATTTGAGCTCAATCCAATTTTGGACTGCCCGGAGATACAACTCAACTTCGGAGACAGCTGTGAGCTGACCATCCTCGGCGCCCCACAGGCGTTTTTTGGCGTAGTGACCGAAGACTGTGAATGTCTGGGCGATACGCTGGGGAACACTTTTGACTGCCCTGAATTCGGGCTCAATTTCCGGGACACTTGTATGCGCGCTGATGGTACCCTTGGCGTACTTTCCGGAGACTGTGTATGTGTCGGAGGCTCTTCCACGGACTTTGACTGCCCGGAGCTGATGCTTAATGTCGGGGATGGCTGTGTAGCTGCTAATGGTGCAGCAGGCTTCGTAACGCCCAATTGTTTCTGTCAGGAGATAATGGATACTAGTAGTTTTGACTGTCCGGAATTAATGCTGAACTTCCGCGATACTTGTACGCTTGCTGATGGGGCCTTTGGCGTCCTTTCCGGCGAATGTGAGTGTTTAGGAGGTGGGAATACATTTGACTGCCCTCGTTTAGAAACCAATATCGGGGATACCTGTACACTTGCCAACGGTAATTTTGGTGTTGCCAGTGAGGATTGCGAATGTTTAGGCAACGGTAATATTTTCGACTGCCCAGAACTACAAGCCAATTTTAACGATGCCTGCCGAGTCCCCGGAGGAGGGGAAGGTTTCATTGATGAAAACTGTAACTGTGAAGCCGTAACGGTACGATTTGATTGCCCGGAACTAATGCTTAATGTCCGGGATACTTGTATGCTTAGAGACGGTAGTCTTGGTGAAGTAAGTGCGAACTGTGAATGTTTGGGCAGCGGCTCTGGTACCTTTGACTGCCCTGACCTGATGGGCAATATTGAAGAGTTTTGTATCACTGCGGACAGCACCGCGGGCTTCATAAATCAAGACTGCTTCTGCCAAGAGGTTTCGGGCGACTTTGACTGCCCCGAGTTGGAAGCAAACGTCGGAGATGATTGTCGTACCGCTGCAGGAATTGGAGGTGTCGTCACCCAAGACTGTGGCTGTGAAACGAACAGTATGTTCGATTGCCCTGACCTACAGCTCAATGTCGGTGATGCCTGTATCAAAAGAGATAGCACTGCGGGCACCATTACCCCTAATTGTGTCTGCAGTTAAGATTTTAGCGGCGGAACCAATTTCAAGCTTACCTTGCTAACCTGAGGAGATAAGCGGTTCGCCCGCGACCAGGGCGGGTAGACTAGCCGACTAGTCTGCCCGCCTTATTTTAAGTTTACCACGAAAGTGAATTGATGAACCAAGGAATTGATCAGCGACTGATTGCCGACTGCATCGCCAACCAACGGGTGGCGCAACGACGACTCTATGAACTGACGGTTCCTTATTTCACGATCATTGCCAAGCGTTACCTCCGGAACCCGGAAGACCTGAAAGACATCCTGCAAGACAGCTACCTGAATATCTTTCATAAGCTGGAACAGTTTGATCCGAGCCGGGCGAGCTTCAAAACATGGGCCACCCGCGTACTGATCAATAACTGCCTGAAAAGAAATTCGAACGGACAAAGAAATGCCACGGAAGAACTCATCGTGGAAAGAAGCCAGAAGAGTACCTCACCTGGGGTGATCGAAAAGCTGTCTACGGATGAGTTAATTGTCTGGTTAAAGCGAATGCCCGAAGCCTATTACGCTGTTTTTAGCCTGAATGTAATTGATGGGTTTTCACACCCTGAAATTGCGGGGATGCTAAATATTGATGCTGCGCTTTCCCGTAAACGCCTGTCGAGGGCAAGAGCCTGGCTGAAACAGGAGATGATTCGCGATCCGAAATCACCCTTACGGGATGACCCACGTTTCCGCAGGGAAATGATGAGCATCCAGGCCTTCGTGTTGATTCAGGCCTTCATCTATGGCTTACCGGATGTTTAAGCACTACACTCACTAATCTTAGTATAACTATACGATACAGATTTACCCGATTATTAGTATGAAACTATTTGAAGATTACATCCGACGGCACTTCCGTGAAGCGACCTCCACCAAGGAGATCGAGGCGGATGACCTTTGGGCGGACATCGAGGCGAGCTTACCACCCGAAAGTGAGGAGGAACCCGTTGTTGGTTCTCCTTTCCGGGGCATTATTCTTGGCCTGGTGCTACTCGGCGGGCTGTTTATAGCCGGACTACTGTTATGGCCCCTGGGCGATGAGGAACAGCGTGTTTTGGCGGACTCTGCGGAAGGGGAGACCGTTGCCGTAGGCAGCGAGGGCAGCCCTTCGACGGGGCAAACTGATCCGTCTTCCGGAACCAGTCAGGGCCTGGCCAATGATGCCGAAACGAAAGCAGCAAACGCAAGTCTGCGGTCTCCCTCGGCCTCTCTAAAAGAGCTTTACCCTGCACCTGCGGGTCCCGCCAAAAAAACAGCGCCCTTGTCCAGTCAAACTAAGGCTAGGTCCAACTTTCCTACGGGAGCTACTGCTGATCGTACTGAAGAACAGGGCGAAAACGCCGGAGCCGGAACGCTGCGGGCTTCGTCTCAGACGACCGAAACAAGTACGGCCAAAACAATCTTAATAAAAGCGGGCGTCCTACCCACCAGCCAACTTAATTCTCCTGCCAACGAGAGTACATCACCTTCCCGTTTATCGAACACTACGGCGTCTGGGGTTGACAATG
Source organism: uncultured Lewinella sp. (assembly GCA_938021455.1). GTDB lineage: Bacteria > Bacteroidota > Bacteroidia > Chitinophagales > Saprospiraceae > Neolewinella. The sequence goes on from CALIGP010000205.1 coordinate 5,209, forward strand.
GAGTCAATGCTCTCTCTGCCCTATCGGCTTTGGTGCGGATTCCCTCCCTTGCCATAGAGCCACTAAGAATTGACGAAAAGCCTTTAGCGCTTCCTCAGCTATTACCCTATACCTCTTCTCCTGAGACCTTCCGTAAGTCGGGCACCGCTAAGCTAGAATTTAGTGCCTCCGTTGGCAGCAGTCTGATGCTCCGGAAGTACCTGAACCCATCCGAGGGTAATGCGGTCAATGCTCTGAACGCTGCCGTTGGTAACACCTTCGGGCAGTCTGTTTCGCTGGAATTTTCTTATCGGCTTTCTAATAAGTTGAGGCTCAATTCTGGACTGGAGTATTGGCGGACGCACAATACTTTTCGCTACACCATTGAGCGGGATTCATTTACGGTTCATCCTTCTTTTCCCGAAAGAACCACGGCAGCCCAGTACATCCGCCGTATTACACATAATAACTACCAGCAATTCTTGGCATTACCCATTTTATTGGAGTATCGGCAAGTCTTTGGCCGCTTTGAAGCAGGCCTGGGAGCGGGCCTTGCCCTGAATTACCAATTGCAGGCCAATGGGCGAACGCTGGCTTCTAGGGACGAAGTCGTCTCCTATGACTCTTCTTCCGGAGACACCCCTGATTTCTTTCTGTCCTACCGTCTACGACCTTCTCTGATGTTTAGTCCAAAACCCAATAGCCGTACAAAGTTCCGCTTGCAAACGGACGTTCAGTACTACCGATTCGGGGAATCTTCCGTAACGGGCTTAAGCCAGCGGGCTATTTTGCTGGGCGGGAGTATTGGGATTACTTACCGCCTCTGATCACGGATTAGGCGGATGAAAAAGGATTAAAAAAAGATCGCGGGTTACGCGGATTAACGCAGATGATTTGTCCGTGTTTATCCGCGTAATCCGCGATTTTTTTAGTAATCTACTTTCTGTGATCAGCCACGTAGAGCAGCTCCCATGAAGGGCTGGTCGTACACCCGTTCCCCTTTGGCGGCGTAGATCGCATTCGCCAGCGCGCCCATGATGGGCGGCAGGGATGGTTCGCCGAGGCCAGTGGGTTTGATGCCATTGTCCACGAAGAAGGTATTGATCTCACGGGGAGCTTCGGCGTGCCGAATGAGGCGGTAGGTATCAAAATTCTGATGGTCGGGTTTACCGTCCGTAAAGGTCATTTGTCCATAGAGCGCATGGCCGATACCGTCGACGATACCACCTTCGATCTGGTTACGGGCGCCTTCGGGGTTAACGACGATGCCACAGTCAACGACGCAATCTACTTTATCCACCTTTGGGTTTCCTTTGTCGTCGAGTTCCAGGTGAAGCACCTGAGCGACGTAGGAGTTGTGGCAGTAATAGGCGGCTACTCCGCGGGCTTCGCCCGAGTCACCGTCCCAACCAGATTCTTTGCGGACGAGCTTCAGTACGCCAGCGTAGCGCTCTGCGTCGTAGTCATGCTTCTCACCCACAGGGTCGTTGATGGCCCGGTCGAAGAGTTCGAGACGGAAGTCAATGGGGTCTTTGCCAGCGGCTTCGGCTACTTCGTCGAGAAAAGCCTGTTCAGCGCCAGCAATGAAGTTAGATTTTGGTGCCCGCCAGGCACCAGTGGAGATGTTGGAATCCATGCCGATGTTCTCGGCCAGGTAGTTGTCTACCGTTCCGGCGGGGAAGCGGTTGGCGAAGACCGGGCTTCCGTGCGTGCCCGTGCCGCGTACGTGGAAAGCGATGAGCTTGCCGTCAGCGTCGAGGCCGGCGCGATACTTCACGAGATAGTCCGGGCGGTAAGTACCCTGGGTCATATCGTCTTCACGGGTGTAGACGAGTTTTATGGGAGCGCCCGCCTGCTTACTGATGAGCGCTGCCTCCACGGCAAAGCTACCGTAAAGCCGCCGTCCGAATCCGCCGCCCATACGGGTCATGCCGACTTCGATCTGAGCGGGGTCCATGTCGAAGAGCGTAGCGATTGATTTTTCCAGAAACTCCGGCGTTTGTACGGGGCCGTGTAGCTCTGCTTTTTCGTCCGTCACGTGGGCGAAGAAGTTCATCGGCTCCATCGTGTTGTGGGCTAGAAAGGGAGCAGAATAAGTGGCTTCTACGATTTTGGCAGCGCCAGCGAAAGCGGATTCCGGGTTGCCGTCGCGGCGGGCCTCTTGGGCTTTGCCGTTAGCAATCAGATCGGCCATTTTAGCTTTGTGTCCAGCGGTGTCTTCGGCGTCACTGGCTTTTGCCCACTCTACGGTGACGGCCTTTTTTGCCTTCATCACTTGCCAGGTAGATTTGCCGACCACTGCGACCTGCTTACGCACGGTAGGAGCGTCAGACCATTGCATTTCTTTGCCCTTGGGGGCACAGTCGATGGCGAATACATTCGTGATGCCGGGCATGGCCAGAGCGGCGGCGGCGTCAAAGGATTTCAACTCCAGGCCGAAAGCCGGTGGGTGGATGATGCCGGCATAGAGCATGCCTTCACGCTCCACGTCGATGCCGAAGAGTGGCTGGCCGGTAACAATTTTTTTGGCGTCGACATTCTTTTTGCCCTGGCCGATGATTTTGAAGTCCTTCGGGTCTTTAAGCTTGACTTCGGTGGGAACTTCCATCGTAGTGGCCAGCGCGGCCACTTCCCCATAAGCGATACTTTTACCGGAGGCATCGTGGTGGATTATGCCGTTTTCGGTGCGTAGTTCGTCAGCGGGTACTTCCAGCGTTTCTGCGGCGGCGGAGACGAGCATGGCTCGGGCCGTAGCGCCCGTGTTGCGTAGGGGCTCCCAGCCGTGGCGGATGGATTGGCTGCCGCCCGCAATTTGGCGTTCAAAATTTTCCGTGTCCAGTTTGCCTTGTTCAACGATGACGTTCTTCCAGTCAACGTCAAGCTCCTCGGCGATGATCATTGGCATGGCCGTTTTTACGTTTTGGCCAATTTCCGGGTTCGGACTCATGATGGTCACCACGCCGTTGTCGCCGATTTTGATGAAGCCATTGATCTCCATCCACGTTTCGGGCATCACCAATTCGGGCTGCATGGCCACTACCGGTTTGGGTTCGCAGGAGGTAAGGATACTGAAGCCGAGCATAAAACCACCACCGGTGGCTGCGGAGACTTTTAGGAAGTTTCTACGGGATTTATTGGTAGACATTAGAATAAATATTGGGGCGCAGAACGCCGGTGCAAAGGAGGTTGGAAAAGCAGGGTAGGGGAGTATAGAGATCTTACGCCCGGAAGTATGGTCACTTCCGGCGAGAACTCGGATACACACGCTAACTCAGCTTCCCTGCAGCCGTTTTAACCGCCGCGTGGATGCGGACGTAAGTGCCGCAACGGCAGATGTTGCCAGCCATGCCGGCGGTGATGTCTTCATCCGTAGGGTTGGGCGTTAGCTCCAACAGGGAGGCCGCGCTCATGATCTGCCCCGCCTGGCAGTAGCCACACTGGGGCACGTCGTGCTCCAGCCAGGCTTGTTGTACGGGGTGGGTGCCGTTATCTGACAAGCCTTCAATGGTGGTCACTTTGCTTTCGCCTTCCGCGATCTGACTTACGGGCAGTTGACACGAGCGCATCGCTACGCCGTCAATGTGTACAGTACAGGCGCCGCACTGACCAATACCGCAGCCGAACTTAGTGCCCACGAGGCCCATGTCATCGCGTAATGCCCACAGTAGGGGAGTATCTGGTGAGACGTCTACCGTCCGGGATTCGCCATTAATGGTGAGTTGGTATTGAGCCATGGAAGCCTTTGGTTTTTATCGTTGAAGTGTAGAAGCTAAAGATAAGGTTTTTTGAGATTTGTTGAGTTGGGTGGACTTCAGTCTGTGTGGGAAACAGATTGCAGTTTGTAATTAGCTGAAGTCGTCTGGGGAATCGTTGCCCCAAACCAGACGATCAGCACAGGTGAAACCCTCCCTCAGCTCTTCTAACTTTCTTTGCACCTGCGGCCGCGCCCCAAGAAGCCTTAATAAATTCCACCCGTATGCACCACCACCACGCTGCTTTCTGCCGGGTATTTCCCTTGCCTGATTCGATCCAGTACCCCCGCAAACAACTTAGCCGTATATACTGTCTCCAGTGGCGGTAAACCTTCCACCCCAATATCCGCCCGGGTGGCCATTCCCGCTGAAGGAATCACCCATTCTTGCGGAAATTTACCGTAGCCCCCGAAGTGGTAATCCGTGATGCAGCCCCAATTCGTAGACGCTCCAGCGGGTAGAAGTTGTTTGATTTCGGCCTCCATCCAATCTCCCTTCAGGGCGGGGTAGACCTCAACACGGGTCTTTACATCAGCTGCCTGGATGATGCCTGCTGCGCTACCGCCCGTCCCGGCACTAATGCACAGAAAATCAGGAGGTACTCCAAGGTCATTGACGACTTCGGGAAACAGTTCGCCTACGTTGCGGGCACCGTTTACAGTTGTCCCTCCTTCAGGTATATACCAGATGGTGCCTTCGGGAAGGTCGTATTGCCGGGCGAGTTCTTTTCGCTGCTGGTCCAGCCAATGTGGCTGCTTCTTCAGGCGGTAGTCCGAACGACTAAGGCGTGTAATCCCGGCACCGTCTTTTAGTGCTTGTTGGAGTAGTGGATTATCTACTTCCTCTCCCCGAATGAAAAGATGAACGGGCAAGCCATAGCGCTTACCCGCCGTAGCCAATGCGGAAATATGGTTGCTGTAGGCACCTCCGAAACTGACCAGCAGGGGGGGTGTGTCAACCTCCAGCGCAGCCCGAAGCACGGGTTCCAGCTTGCGTACTTTATTGCCCTGTAGGGCGGTTCCGGGCGCAGGGGTGTAGAGGTCATCCCGCTTGCAAAAAAGGGCGATGCCGCTTGCCTTGGTAAGGGGCAAGCGTAAGGGCTGAAGTGGACTTTGGGGAGGGGAGACAAAGGGCATGGTGCCGTTTAAAACCTATCGGTTTTTGACGAAATTTTGGTGGAGACGCTATGCGTCGATCGCGAACGGGGCCGTGGTTAATGAGCCTGCCGAACGTAAAGGCTCCCGGAGCGTGTTAGCGCGGCAGCTTCCTGTCTTGGCAGGTGTTACACGGTCAAAGTCGCTTCGCTCCCTTGCCCGGCTCGACGCATAGCGTCTCGACCAAGGCCCTACGCCGCCACCGGCTCAATATCAAAACCAGCCTCTTCGACCATCTTGATGATGTCCGCAACGGGTACATCTCCCTCAACGGTGAGGATTTTGTCTTCCTGTTCGACGTCTACCCGCCAGATGGTGACCCCTTTGATGTCATCTAGAAAAGGAGTGACGCTGCGGACACAGCTGCCGCAGTTAATGTTGGTTTTGAATTCCTGAATCTTACGCATGGATGCAATTGGTTACTACTTATTTAAACGCACGAATAGGAAAAAAGTCAATAGGTAAGCGTCAAATGGTCGGATGATGACAAGAGGCCAGTTGCTTGGATTAGGCCTTCCATTCGGTAAGCCACTGGCGGATGACGGGCACGCGGCTTTGGTCCATGCTTTTAGGTAAGGCTGCTTCGATGGTGGGTAACTCGGCCAGGACGGCAGCGCGGTCACCGCGGAGGTTAGCGATGGTTGCCCGCGTGAGGGGAAGACTCAGGGCTTCAGTGAAGGGACTGTCTTCGTAGCGGGCAAAAGCGACTTCTGCTGCTTCGAGGTCTTTTCGGTATTGGGCTTCGAAGATGGCTTGCTCCAGGTAAAAACCGCCATGAGTGCCTGCGGGATACTCGTCTAACCGATCCAGTACGCTGGCCAGTAGTTCTCCGGCCTTTAGCACATCATTAACGCCGAGGGCGTGTAAGTAGCGGTAGTAATCCATCGTTACCCGTTGCTGAGCGGGGATGGAGGCGTCAGCGGAGACGGCCGCGAATTCTTCGGCGGGAAGGTCTTCGTGCGGGCGCCCCGCCCGCAAGTGGGTCATGGCCTGCAGGCCAGCCAGGTCTGCCGCGGCCGTAGGGCCGTTGCGGGCGAAGGTCAGGATCCGTAGCCCGTCACTGGCAAAGCCACCCGCCCGGAAGGGCAAAATGGTCGCTACAAAGATCGCTCCGGAGAAGGCCCCGAGGGCGAAAAGTAAAAAGCGGACGAAAGTACCCTCCGGTAGGGGATTGCCAATCAGGAAACAAACGCCGAGCAGGAGTAACGATGCCAGCGGCCCTCCCGCTGCAAACCAGGTGAAGCGCTGCCGCAGCCGTTCATCACCATTCGGTAGCATCATCGCCACGCCGCCAGCCAGGTTCAGGGATTTATTCCAGGCGAATTTAATGCCGCCGCCATCTTTCGGCTTCCAGGAAAAAGGACCAACCGTAAGGCCGAAGAAATCAAAGTTTTGGGTTTTGCCCGCCACCACATGACCAAGCTCATGAATGCCTACTACCAGTAGGTACATCACTGGAAGCAGCAGCAGTATATAGATGCCCGATCCATCGGGCAGCAGGCGAGCAGCCTCCGCGTCTCGTTCCGGCATCAAAAATTTTGCACCAAAATATCCGAGCATCCCGCCAGCAACGATGAGGAGGGCAAACGAGAGTATCTTTTTCATGGCCACAAGTTAGGTGCAGAGGAGACAGTTTTGTTATCCCCACGTAAATAAATCGACCAAGGGTGAACGCTTCCCGGTCCGGGGCATTCCATTATCTATGAATATCCGTCTTGTACCCCGGGAAGAGTTTGACAAGCAGCTGTACGACAGCTGCGTTCACTACGCCACCAACGGCAATATCTACGGTTACCACTGGTTCCTGAACGCTACCACGGACGACTGGGACGTGCTGGTGGAAGATGACTGGAGTAGTGTCATGCCCCTGCCGAAGACCAAAAACTGGTTGGGGAGGACCCGGCTTGAACAACCGAGACTGATCTCGGACCTGGCTGTCTACAGCGTAAACGTGCTGAGCCCGAAGCGCGTTCAGGCTTTCTGGGACGCGATCCCGGCTGAATACCGCAGCGGAAACCTGGCCGTTGAGCCCGCCTCAGCGCCTAAGAAACAAGGTCGATTTTCCGTAGAGGCTGCTACAGGAACGGCCCTTGCCCTCAACCGTCCCTACGAGCAAATCATCGAAGACTTTTCTCCCGGCTACCACGAAGGCCTCGTGCGGGCGGAGATGGCCCGCCTGCGCCCGGCCAGCAGCTTCAAACCCGAACGCTTGGCGGACCTCTGGCTGAAGGTCAACGGTAAGACGGCCGAAAACGAATGGCGCTATCACGCCATGCAGCGCATCATGTACCAGGTGTTACACCGGGGCTGGGGCGGCACCCAGGCGGTACAGGATGATAAAGGAGAGATTCTCGCTATGGTCTTCCTCGCTTACAGTCACCATCGCATCTTCCCGCTCTTTACCGTGGAAACGGCAGAGGGGAAGTCCGTTGGGGCGCTAACCTATCTGTGGGATAATATTCTGAAGAGCCATGCGGGGAAGGAGTTGAAGGTGAAAAGGGAGGAGATTTTGGTTTGAGGGGGGAGTTAGCGTCGTCGTTGTACGCCCCCAGTAGAGCTAAGCTCGTCCGCTATACTTTTATCCTAAGTTAATGAAAAATACCCTTTCAACACCTAAAAGGAAAAGCGATGCAAGAATTTAATCCTACTACTATCGATGAAGCGATAGTTGAACTCAATAGCTACTTACCTGAAGAGGCAAAAAAGTTAGTAAAATTTAAGTTGGGGACAGATTCCAACTATAATGAATTCATGAAAATCAACTCTATTGCTGCTCAGATAGCAAATAATTGGATTGATCCAAAAAGTGGTCAACTGTCACAAGTCATCCCTAATTTCGACAAGCTTTATCTTTTAGAATACGGGCAGGCAATCCTAAAAATTTACCAAAGATATTTGCTAAGCGAGAATCTATATTTAGAAGAAACTTTGATTAAAGTTAATTGGATAGAATGTCCGATGTCCATACTTGAAAATCCCAAGTATTAATTAGCTCTCGCCATTGTCAACTCACCCCGCCCCAAAAGCATACAACTTCCGCAATTCCGGAGAAACAAAGCCCAGTACCACATCATTAGCAGAAACCCCGTTTTCTGCCAAAACATCTACGATCTCTTCTTCGGTGGTATTCCTTTGAATCCATACTTTGTCATCGATGATGTCGATTTGAATGGAAATGTTGAATACATACTTGTCTTCCTGCCAGCCGTATCGAAGTAGTTGGTATCGACCATTTACGTCGTCGAAGATAACGGAGTGGCGCAGGTAGGTTTCGTTGTGAGCGGCGTTGTAGTCATCCCACTCCGAGAGTAGGGTGCTAAAGTAAGACTTAATAATCTTTGGTAAATCTACTAGCTTATCCA
>CALIGP010000206.1 GCA_938021455.1 uncultured Lewinella sp.
CGGGTAGACCGCTTCAGGTAATCCGTGGCATCCTGCCAGAGGCCCGCCTCCGTTTCGGTGAACATCGCCCAGACGTCGATAACTCCCTGCTCTTTTACCTCCCCTTTTGGGGGCTGCGCCGTTGGCGCAACTGGGGGCGTCTGCACCTGCGTCAGCGCCAAAGTATCGTACAGCACCTTGAACCGCTTGTCCGCAAACCAGGCAAAATCATGCACTCGCTCCGCTGTGTAGGTGATCGTTTTGCTCTCTGACACCGATGCTAGAAAGGGCTCTGCCACGTAGCCGTTGGAAAGGTCTTCGCGTTTGGCCAATGCTGCCCGGTCTGCAACGGCTTTGTCCAAGAGCCACGCCCGTTCTTCTGCTTCCCGTAGCGTGCCGGTTGCACCCACTACATAGTTCTTCGGTAGCGTCAGGGCCACCGTGAAGGAGCCGAACTCGCTGTAAAATTCGCCCTGATCCAGATACGGCATCGGGTGCCAGCCGTTCCGGTCATAAACCGCCGGCTTGGGATACCACTGCGTCATTTGATAGGACTGGCCTACGTGCCCCAGCCGCGAAAAACTGGCGGGGATCTGCACCCGAAAGGGGGTCTCGATCAGCACTTTATCGCCCGGTTGCAGGCCCTTCGGCAGGCGGAGCCAGGTAATGTCCGTTGCCGCAAACTGATGGCTGGCGTCATAACCGTCCACCTTGAAATTCAAGCTGTCCAGCGTGCCCCGGTATTTTTTATCGGCATAGTGAAAGCGTGTGCTGCCATTGCGCAGTTGCTGCTGGGCAAAAGCACTCTCGTCTACCGCATAGGCCCGGGGCCAGAGGTGGAAAGCGATGCTGTCGAGCACGTCAGTTGAGTTGTTTTTGTACGTCAGCCGCAGGTGGGCGTGTAGTTCGTGCGTCTCGTCGTCGAGCCGGGCTTCGATTTCGTAGTGGACTTCCTGCTGGAAATAGTTCTGGGCCAACAAGCTTTGGCTGACGACAAAAAGAGAGAACAGGGTCAGGAGGGCGCGCATGAATGGGGAGGCTTTGGCGCTAAGGTCGGGTTTGGGGGGGATATGGGGAAACGGTAGGGGCTGGTCTTGCGGATAAGGGGCCGTACCAACGAAAACATCGGGGCAAGCCCCGATGCTACGAGAGGCAGACCTCCGGTCCTTTTCCACCCGGCCTCCACTCCATCAGTCCCGGATGGGGCGTCTTCCGGTAGCGATGGCCGACCGAGTCGGCGCAGCCGAGGAGAGAGCCCATGGAGAAGCCAGAGGAGAACATTTACTTACCGTATAAACTGATAAGAATTATCTTCTTGTAAAAGCCGTACTTCAAAAACAGACCAAGGATCTAAGTCAGCTAGTGTGTAATACTGGATAGGTAAACGTAAAAATGTAACACTCTCAGGAATGACAAAATTCTTCGTATTCATCCTGGTGACGAGCTCATTCAAAATGCGGATTGAATACAGTCGCTCACTGGCATAATGAACTTTATAAACGGTCCATTCCTGGTTGGTTTTTTCAAAACTTACAACCATTGATCTTGGACCTGATCGCTTATTCGATACAAATTCGTGGTTCGGATAAAGTATGCCAAGGCTATCATAAATATTTAACATCTGAGTACTGTAAAAAAATAGCTGCTCTCGAGTTTGGGCAATAGATAAATTACTGGGTAGTTCCTGATAAAAGGTGTTTTCTTGATGTCTACCTTGTGCAAAACAAGAATCAATCTTGACAGTACTTTCTTGTATGTCTATAGAAATTGGGGAGTCGTAATTATCTGTGAAAGCAATATGCCCATTTTGAGTGGTCATCGTCTTGAAAGAAGGTACCGTCACCTCGCTATGCAGGACGTCTGAACGGTTACTCATACACTTTAGGGCTGAGGAGATTAAATTGTCTTCTCCTTTTGTCGTTAGGCAGAGGCATATGCTTGGATTAAAATCCGGTTTACCAGGTAAAGACATTTCTTCCTTATCTGCTTCTGGAAGGGATGGGCAGCTGAAAAAAGAAATGGTGATTAGTAGAAGCGCGAGTATGCTTTTTACTTTCATGAAGTTACTTCTTTACCGATTTGCTCCTCCTCCCAAAGTAAAACCAGTAAGCGCGCAAAATGCGGTAGCCCTCTCGTTACGGTTGCCTTTACCACGTTACCATTTTTAAACCCAGCAAGCTTTGCCACACCATCATAATCAAGACCTTTTGCCTTAATCATGGCCCGAAAACGTTGTGCCCAGTCTCGCCTGATTTTTGAAGCCATGATTTTTTGAAAATGCTCCCAGTGTGCTAAACTAATTTCGCCAGCGTCGTAACTCAGTTTTACGAAGGCCAACGTGATTTCTAGTTCGGAAAAGGATGGATTCTCTTTTTTGATCCAATCTCTGGTGCCGAGTATGCCAAAATTGAAAAAGCCCACGGCAATCTCCATACGCTTACTCCCAGGGAAAGAAGAGTAGATTCTCACCTGTTGCGTGGCCGCCTCCTCCGTCACGTTTTCCATTACTCCCCAGTATTCCATGTGTGTTGATGTTGAGTTTTTGAACCCAGTTATTCAAATATTCCCAGTTGATGTCAGGTGATTTTACTAAGTATTGAAGATCGCCAAGTTGCTTTTCACTTTTAGACAGATCGTACCAGTTCAGTTTTCCAATGATCAAATCCTCAATTGCGCAGAGGTAAACCTCCTTATCCAAAAACAGCTGCTTCTGCCTGCGCTGAAAAGCAGCCCAATTATAGTCTGAATCTTTGTAGGCCATAATGTCAAAACGGATACCTGTTGCCCAGTCAGTTAGGTTAAACATCCCCGCTTCCCTAAATAATTGAGTGAATGCCTCTGCCTGACTTTCCCATTCAGGAAAGTGTTTTAAAATGTCATTTACTGCGTTCGCGTATATCTGAACAACCAGATCTATGTCATTTGTAGTCCTTGATCGGTTGTGATAGCTTGTGGCAAATCCGCCTACAATCATGTAGTCGATCCCTTCTGCTTCGAGAACACCGACAATCTTCCAAAGAGCATCTTTAAGTGGGTTCATAACCCAAAGGTAACATATGTTGCCTTTTGCTGCAAGCCTTTTCATTGTAAACTAAGAACGTGTAAAATCTCCGAGACGCTTTTATCTCCCAACAAAACCGTCAGCCCCGGATGGGGCGTCTTTCGTAGCGATGGCTGACCGAGTCGGCGCAGCCGACGAGGGAGCCCATCGCGCCCTTGTTAACCAACGTTAATAACCGTTAACCCACCCAACCAAATGCTGGTCTGGATGGTCTACTCCATACCACAAAGGTGGTCGAATAACGTTATCCTTATCCCTTTGGTCAATTCATTACGATTATTTTGAATTTTCAATGATGTCTTGTGTTGTTGTCTTGGGCTCGGTCATTCTGTGTACTGGGCTTATGATGATAAACGGTTTCACGAGTTGAGAATTCGAGATAAAGCAGAATGACCGAGCCATATTTTAAAAGTGAGATAAAGCATGAAAAAACTACTGTTCATCGTCCTCGCCGCCGTAGTGGGCGGCCTCGCTGCCCTCGGCGGCGCCCAACTCTTTGGTTGGAACCAACAAGTGAAGTACGTAGAGGTAGCTGGCCAGCCGGCTGCTGAGTACGCCAACTTCGCTGATCCGACTAGCAGCAGCACTAACGTCAATCCAGCGCCTACCACCGGATTTGCCACGGCAGCTGATAAGGCTCTGCCCGCTGTTGTACACATCAAGGCCAGCAAACAAGCCAGTAGCCGCTCCAGTGGCGGCGGAGGAGGCAACCCCTTCGGCATCGACCCCGACGAAATGCCCGACGCTTTCCGCGACCTATTCGGTAATCCTTCCCCTGATGGACGTGCGCCCCAGCGGCAAGCCCCCCTCCAGCAGGGCTCCGGCTCCGGCGTCATCATTAGCCCCGACGGATACATCGCCACCAATAACCACGTAGTGGCCGGTGCCGAAAACCTGGAGGTGGTGCTCAACGATATGCAGACCTATCAAGCGGAGATCATCGGCGTTGATCCGACGACGGACATCGCCCTGATCAAGATCGACGCTACTAACCTGCCAACGGTAAAGTTTGCCGATAGCGATAAACTCCGCATCGGCGAATGGGTCGTAGCCGTAGGTAACCCCTTCAGCCTGACGAGCACGGTCACCGCTGGCATCGTCTCCGCCAAGGGGCGGAGCATCGACATCGTCCGCCGAACCGGCGGCGAGCTGGCCATCGAGTCTTTCATCCAGACGGATGCCGTGGTTAACCCCGGCAACTCCGGAGGCGCCCTGGTCGACATCAACGGTGACCTGGTGGGTATCAACACCGCCATCAGCAGCCCGACGGGTGTGTTCGCCGGCTACAGCTTTGCCGTTCCTTCGGCGATTGTGAGTAAGGTCGTAAAGGACCTTCGTGAGTTTGGTGTCGTACAGCGTGGCCTGTTGGGCGCACGAATCATCGAGCTGAACACCGCTTTTGCTGAAGAGAAAGGGATTGACCGCGACAATGGTGTCTACGTCAACGAAGTAACTGAAAACAGTGCCGCCGAAGAAGCTGGCCTTAAGGCTGGAGACGTCATCACGGCCGTTGACGGTGTCCCGACCCTCCGCAATAGCGAGCTGCTCGAACAGCTTGGTCGCCGCCGGCCCGGAGACAATGTCGTCATCACCTACGAACGTGGGGGAGACGAACGCCAGGCAACCGCCCGGCTGAAAAATTCCGAAGGGAATACGGAAGCTATCCTTCCCAAGCCCGTTCCAGAAGTCGTCTCTGAACTCGGGGCTGAATTTGTCGACGTCGATGAAACGGTTGCTGAAGAACTGAAAATATCCGGCGGTGTACAGATCGTCGACATCAAATCCGGCCTGCTCTACGAGCAAACCAAACTCCGCCCGGGCTTCATCATCACCCACGTGGATGATCGCCGGGTAAAGGGCGTCGAAGACTTCAATAAGATCATGAGTCGCGCTAACGGTGCCGTTGGCATTGAAGGGGTCTACCCGGATAACCCGGACAAGGTGATCGGCTTAGCGATCAAGAAGTAGGCCTTAGGCCTTGATTAAAAGTGCCTGACCGCGATTCGGTAGGAATCGGATCGTTGTAAAGACTAGATTGTAGGCACAGGGCATGCCCTAGGGTGTTCCCTCTCCCTTGGTAAGGGCACTACAGATTTTGGCCATAAAACGCGGAGCGTTTTCACTAGCCCCTCTCCGTCAAGCCGGAGGCGAGACTTACCGGAGAGGGGTT
>CALIGP010000207.1 GCA_938021455.1 uncultured Lewinella sp.
AAGCCCAGTGGAGACTGGTAGCGTTCCATATTGTAGAGAATAAAGGAATAGACGCCGAAGAGGACGATGAAAGCCAGCAGGATTTCCAGAAAGATCATCCCGTTAGCACGTCGCTTGTTCCACATCAATTTTAGCAGATGACTAAACATGTGTTGGTATTTTAGTTCGTTAGTATGTTGGTTTCCGTTGTTGTTGCCTTATCGCAGTGAGTCCGCCACGTTGGTGCGGCTCATCCGGTAAGCAGGAAGAATACCCGATAGGAAACCAAAAAGGATGATCACGATGAGGAAATAAAGGAAAACCTGATAAGAATAAGACAGGCGTGTGATGCCAAGCAGGTCGTTGGCGTTGACGTAGGAAATTACGCCCAGTGCTAATGCCAGACCAATGATTCCGCCAATGAAGGTCAGTACCAGGTTCTCAAAAACGAACTGGTAAAGAATATCGCTGGAGTTGGCGCCAAAGGCTTTACGGACGCCAATCTCACTTTTGCGCTCATACACCCGACTGATGTTTAGGTTGATGAGGTTGATGAGGGGTAAAGCAACGAACAAGAGTAATAAAAGAGCAACGGGAATAAAGAGCATTCTCAAGGCGCGTTCCGAATCTCTTTCCTGTAATATGTTTTGTGCAAAGCCCTCAATGGCCGTTGAATTGTACACCTGAATGGCGTCGAAGTAATCGTCACCAGACATATCGAAGTTCTCCGCCAGAAAGTCAATCTCTTTCTTGAGTGCTTCCCGCTTATCCGGAGAAGACACCAGGAAGAATGCACTGAAACCTCCACTAATACCTTCATCACTGATGGCACGGGGGTCTACTTTAGTAATCGGGAAGTAGACATCGCCAGCAAAAATCGGGCTGTCAGACATTGGCCGGGCAACAATGCCCCTGACCCGGAAAGATTCCTCGCCCAGTTGCATCTCTTGACCGATAATAGAGTTACCCGCGCTACCAAAATAGATTTTGGCAGCCTTATCGGTAATGACCACTACCTGGCTGGCCTGTTCGTCATCCTGCTCGTTGAGAGGCCCACCGTGCAGAAACTCAAAGTCCAAAATTTTCCAATAATCGGCATTTACGTAGTAAGGCGAGAAGGAGAACTTACGCCCATCGAGGTAACCATCAATATTGGAGTTGTCGTTATAAAAAGCGGAGTATTCCGCCCCGTCAAGATCCTGCAGGTTCTCCGTGACGAATTTGTAGCTCATCGGCCCGTTTGAATTGGAGACAATGTCGTCTTCATAGGTATAGGAGGTGTCGTATCGCATCGAGGCATCGGCCAGCGCAACCGTATCAATTTTCATGATCGTATCGGTTTCTGTCCGGGTGCGTTCCATCATCGGAGCAATGACTAAGCGGTCACGGTTGGTAACCGGCTGGTTATTCCCGATCATGGCGTCGAACATCGAGGTGAGCAACATCAAAATCATCAGCGTAAAGCTGATGCCAAACAGACTGATGAAGGTGTAAAGCGGCTTGCGCTTGAGGACCTTGAAGGCGAGGGTTAAGTAATTCTTGAACATAGCTTGTTTTTTTAGCCCCCTAACCCCCAAAGGGGGAACTGTCAGGAAGCAAGTACTTTGCTTAATGTGTAGGTGAGTTGGTTCCCCCTTTGGGGGTTAGGGGGCTCAACTCACCCGTTCCCCGTCCGATAATCGTACCAACCGGTGCGTCTTTTTAGCCATCCGTTCATCATGCGTTACCATCACGATGGTGGTGCCAAGGTCTTCGTTTAACTTCAGGAGGATGTCCATAATCTCGTCTCCCATTCGGCTGTCGAGGTTACCCGTAGGCTCATCCGCCAAGATGATGTTGGGGCGGCCAACGATGGCCCGGGCAATGGCTACCCGTTGCTTCTGCCCACCGGATAGCTGGTTGGGGAAATGCCCGGAGCGATTACTTAACCCTACGTGAGCAAGCGCCTCCATGGCCAGTCGCCGCCGCTCTTTACCGCTTACCTTACGGTATAGTAGGGGGAGTTCAACGTTGTCTACTACCGTGAGGTCGTTAATCAGGTGGAAGCTCTGGAAGATGAAGCCCAATTGTTCGTTTCGGAAGCGTGCGATCCGGCTGCCGTTGTAATCCGTGATCTGCTGGCCGGCTAGCGTGACGGTGCCTTCCGAAGGCTCGTCAATCAAGCCCATAATGTTGAGCAGCGTCGACTTGCCGCAGCCGGAAGGCCCCATGATGCTGAGAAACTCTCCGCTGGGAACGCTGAGGTTCATCTTCTGCAGAGCAAGCGTCTCAATGGTATCCGTTCGGTAGGCCTTGCTGACGTTTTTAATTTCTATCATAGCTGGAGTGGTTGTTGCGGAGGTTGATTGGGTATTGGGAGAAGTTGCGGTAGTCATGGTAGAGGTTTTGTATCGCCGACGGAAATCGACGGGTGGTGTACTATTCGCCCAGCGGCTTGTCATTAATAAAGTCCCACAGCGTCAGCCGGGCGAGGCGAGCGTAGGTAATCCAGTAAGCGCGTAAGGTCTGGGCGTAAGCCCGGGTGTTCTGATCGCGGAATTGCTGCGCAAGGCTCAGCTGAGCCAGCGGAATGGCGCCGAGTTCATAGCTCTCGCGGCTGATCTCAAAACGCTCTTGCGCCAGGTCTTTGATCTGAGTGGCGAGGTCCAGTTCTTCCTGAACGGTGCGCCATTGATCCAGCAACTGGACCAGTTCTGTACCCAGGTCCATTTCGGTACGGCGGGCTACTTCTTCCGCCAGGCTCCGGTTGGTGCTGGCTTGTTTGTTGAGTGCTTTGCGCTGTCCCCAGTCCAGGATGGGCATGGAGAGGTTGACGCTCAATATGCGTTCGTTGCGGGGATCGGTATATATAGGCGACAGGTCTTCGTCATTGCGGATGAAGCCAAAGCCAGCTTCGATGTCAATCCGTGGGCCAAGGTCGCGTTTGGTGCGGTCGACTTCCCGGTCAGCTTCCATAGTTTGTTGGCGGGCGGCGAGTATTTCCGGACGGCGGTTGAGCATAAAGGCAGCGGCTTCTTTAGCGGAAATTTCCGTCTTTACTTCTCCATCGGGTAACTGTGGTAGTAGTAGCTCTCCTTCATAAGGGCGGCCCAGTAATTGCTGAATGGAGGCGGAAG
>CALIGP010000208.1 GCA_938021455.1 uncultured Lewinella sp.
CAATACGGAAAGCATGGTCTACGAGCGCCTCTTCGAAGCCTTTCCCGACAAGACGATCGTCTCCACCCTCCACCGGCTGCACCTGCTCCGCTATTTCGACCATATCTACTACATGGAGAATGGTCGCATTCAGGCGGAAGGGACGCTGGAGGAACTGCTGGAACGGAGTGTTCCTTTTAAAGCGATGTATTTGGAGCAGGTGGGGGTGTAGAGTGCAACAAGGCCGATGTGCACGTCCGGCAAGCTTTGTGGAGTCCGTACCGAAAGGCGAGATTATCGCTGTTCTAGCCCCTGGTTCGCATGACTCCTAATGATTGAGGTCGGACTCTCCAGAATCATCTCAACCCCCCAGCCCTGGAAGGTCGTCTATTGGTAGCGATGGCTGACCGAGTCGGCAAAGCCGACGAGGGAACCCATCGCGCAAAGCCAACAAGGGAACCCATCGCACAACACCCATCGCGCAGAGCCCAAACCCTAATCCCCCAAACATTCCCGACCTTTGCGCCGTCCTACCCAAGACGGACAACTCTAGCTTATGAATATCGTCATTGCCGGAGCCGGAGACGTTGGCTTCCACCTCGCAGCATTACTGGTGACAGAAAACCAGAACATCACCCTGATCGACAACGACCAGGAGGTGTTGGACTACGCCGGTAGCCACCTGGACGTGCTGACCATACTCGGCGATGCCACCAGCATCGCCACCCTGGAGCAAGCCCGCGTGGGCGACTCCAACCTGATGTTGGCCGTGACGACCTCGGAGAAGACCAACATGATGGCCGCCATCATCGCCAAAAAACTGGGGAGCCGTCGCGTCATTGCCCGGGTGGACAATGAGGAATACATGGAGCCGGAGCATAAGGAGACGATCTGCTCGTTGGGCATCGATCAGATCATTAGCCCGCGGCAGCTGGCCGCGCTGGAGATCGAGCGATTGATCAAGCAGTGCTCCTTTACGGACATCTTCGAATTTGAGGAAGGTAAGCTGTCCCTTGTGGGCATCACCCTGGAAGAAGAAAGCCCACTGGTGGGCATTCGCCTGGCGGATATCAAGCACCTGCGCTCTACGGTAGGCCTTCACCCCATCGCCATTCTGCGCGGACACCAAACGATTATCCCCCGGGGTTTTACGCAGCTAAAGACTAACGACCACATTTACTTCATCACCAAGCCGGAAAAACAGCACATGGTGCAAGAGTTTGTGGGTAAAAAGCAGCGAACGGTGAAAAACATTATGATTTTGGGCGGGACAAACCTGGCCATTTCTACTGCCAGGCGACTACAAGGCAACTACAACATCACCATTGTAGAGAAGAAGAAAGCACGTTGCCAGGAGATCAATCAGCAGCTCAATAATGTACTCGTCATCAAGGGAGATTATACCAATATCGACCTCTTACAGGAAGAGGGCTTAGACAGTATGGATGCCTTCATTTCCCTGACGGATAACAGCGAGACGAACATCATCAGTTGTCTGACTGCCCGTAACCACGGCGTTTACAAAACCATTGCTCAGGTCGAGAATAAGGAGTACATCCACATCAGCCAGAACATCGGCGTGGACACCCTGATCAATAAAAAACTACTGGCGGCGAACAGTATTTTCCGTTTCGTGCGGAAGGGTAATGTTGAAGCCATCACTAGTTTACATGGTGTTGATGCGGAGGTAATTGAGTATGTCATTAATAAATCTAATCAGATGACGAAGAAGCAGCTGAAAGATCTTCACTTTCCGGATACCGCCCTCATTGGGGGCGTCATTCGTGGGGAGCAGACCTTGATCCCTAACGGAGACACCCAGTTGCAACTCAACGATAAAGTTATTGTTTTTGCCCTGCCGCAGGCGATTAAACGACTGGAGGAACTGTTTAGGTAGGTTGTAGTCGGTAGATTGGTAGACGGTAGACTGTTTTACCAAACTACCGTTCTACCGTCTACAACATTACCGTCTACAACACTAAAAATGATCAACTACCGCCCCATCGCCCGTGTCATCAGTATCCTGCTCTGCATTGTGGGTGTAATGATGTGGACGGGGCTGCCGTTTAGCCTGTATTTTGGCGAAGACCCGAGGCCGTTGTTACTGGCGGGGCTTACGTCCATCGCAGTGGGAGGAGGCTTGTTTTGGGTTAGAAGCCCGAAGGGAATCCCGATTCGGAAGCGAGAGGGCTACCTGATCGTGGCGCTGAGCTGGGTAGCCATGGTGCTGTCGGGCATGCTGCCTTACCTGTACAGCGGGATGATCCCGTCGGTACCGGAGGCGATTTTTGAGACAGTATCCGGTATGACCACAACCGGCGCTTCGGTATTAACGGACATTGAGGCGCAGCCCCGCGGGCTGCTCTACTGGCGTAGTCTCACCCAGTGGATTGGCGGGATGGGCATCATCGTTCTGACGGTAGCCGTATTCCCACTCCTTGGCATCGGTGGCATTGAGCTTTTTGCGGCCGAAGCACCGGGGCCGACCTCGGACAAGCTCCACCCCCGCATCAGTGAAACGGCCAAAAGACTCTGGTTTATCTACGTCGGGCTAACGGCTCTGTTAATGGTATTGCTCGTGCTTTTCGGGATGAGCCCTTATGAGTCGATCAACCATGCCCTGACGACTATGGCCACCGGTGGCTTCAGCACCCGCAACGCCAGCGCGGCGGCCTTCGGCCCGTCGATTCAATATCTGCTCATTCTGTTCATGTTCTTCGCCGGCGTGAACTACACGGTCTTGTACCTGAGTTTGAAGCGCCGCTGGGCGGAAGTCTGGAAGAGTGATGAGCTGAAGGCTTACATTGGCTTGGTGGTATTGTTGACCCTTATCGTGACGGCAAAGGTTTACTACGCCACGGGCGGCGCGGACTTTGAGCAAGCCTTCCGCGACAGTCTCTTCCAGATCGTGAGTTTGATCACGACGACGGGCTTTGTCTCGGCGGATTATACCAGCTGGTCTACCAGCCTAACGCTGATCTTTTTCGTGCTGCTTTTCCTGGGGGCCTGTGCGGGCTCTACCTCGGGCGGCATCAAGCTTATTCGCCATTTGGTCTTTTTCAAGAACAGCTATCTGGAGTTCAAGCGTATTCTCCACCCTTCGGCCATCGTGCCGCTGCGGGTGAACGGGGACGTCGTCCCGGGCAAGATCATTACCCACGTTTTTAATTTCCTCTTGCTTTACTTGCTGCTTTTTGTTCTTGGCTCGGTGATTCTGGCTATGATGGGCCTGGATTTTATGACCTCCATCGGGGCCATGGCTACCTGCCTGGGTAATGTAGGTCCCGGCATCGGTGGCGTCGGACCCGTGGATAATTTCGCCTGGCTGCCAGCGCACATCAAGTTGTTCCTCTCCTTCGTGATGATCGTCGGGCGATTGGAAATATTTACGGTGCTGGTGCTGTTTACGCCTTATTTCTGGCGGCTGAATTAGGGGCGCGAATAGTCAAGCAGTCAAGGAGTCAAATAGTCAAGCAGTGTGCCCGGTAGTCGAGGCAATTAGTATCTGACTCCTTGGTTAATAAGGGCGCGGACGCAGGTGCAAGGTGAC
>CALIGP010000209.1 GCA_938021455.1 uncultured Lewinella sp.
TGATGGCAGCCAATGGATCCGTAGCCGAGAGCTTCCAGCGGGTGGCGCGGAAGCTTGTCCTTTTCCAGTAGGTATAAGAATTCGCCTTCGGTGATGTCGATCAGTGGATGAAAGTGGATCAGTCCGTCAATTTCTTCAAAAATCTCCATTGCGGCGCGGTTCATGGTCTGGTAGCTGTGTACGCCAGACATCCAGACGGTGTGCTGTTCCTTCACGGCTTTGAGCGGCATCACCTTGTTATAGTGGCAGCAACGACTGGGTTGGTTCTCCCACATTTCGGTATCAACCGTTTGCTGGTGCCGAGCCGGGTCAGGAAGAATCTCAACGATTTCCAGACCCGTGATATCCGCCAGAGTGTCCTTGTACGCCAGCGTTTCTGGAAAGTGAAAGCCCGTATTGAGGATATGCACTTTCTGAGCGGCATTCGCCCGACTCACCAGGGTGAGCATCACGACAGACTTAGTACCAAAGCTGCTGGTAAACAGGACCTCATTTACCGGGAAGTACTCATAGAGCCGCTTAATTCGGTCCTGGAAATCCAGTTCTGCAAATTCGGCATTCAGGGCCTTAACATCAATTTTCAGTACGGTCTTGCTCATGCTTTTTTTTCGTTTGGAGAGGGGCTTGTGGGCGCGGCCGCGGGTGCAGAGGAAGTTGCAGAAGCCGTGTTTGCGGCAGCTTCCACGAGGCATTCTCCTTCGGGGCAACGGCAGCCGGCGGCTTCGCCCGCAGTCGAAGAGAGTAAACTACTCGTCACGGCATTGAGTTGACGTACCTTGGCTTTAAAATCCCCCGTTAGCCGGTCTCTGAAGACTTTGAGGTCATCCAGCAGGTTAGTCGTCTCGAAATCTGGCAACTCTGCCTCCAGAAACTGGCGGAAGCGCTTAGCGAAGGTGGGGCTCTGTCCGTTCGTGCTGATGGCAATCTTCAGCGGTCCACGGGTAACGATGCTGCCGAGATAGAAGTCACAGAGGCTTGGGGTATCGGCAATGTTGGTAAGTCTTCGGGCGGCTTTGGCCGCGGAGTGAACGGCGAGGTTAATGTCTTTGAAGTTGGTGGCGGCGACAACCAGGTCGGCGATGGTTACATCAGTCGCCTGGAATTCGCGGGCATACCAAATCACCGTACCTCCAGCAATGGTTTGCCATTCTCCGGCAGGAGGCTCAGCAGCGAAGCGGGCGGCTGTTCTTTCATTGCTCTCCATCCCCTCCCCCTTTGGGGGCTGCGCTGGAGGCGCGGGCGGGGGCGTCTGCACCTGCGTCCGCGCCACCTGGTCATATTCATCTAGTAGCGCTTTCAGCTCCTCCCCCATCCACGGCGCTATAATTACTACCCGGGCATTCGGGCTGGACTTGAGGATAAAGCTCAGCTTCTCCTCCCCTACCTCACCAGCCCCCACCACCAGCAGCTGGAGACGATCTAAGCGGAAGAAAGCGGGGTAGAGGGGGTTGGTCATGGGGATATGCGATATTTGATATGCGATTGGCGATATGCGATTGGGCTACCGCGCGTGGGAGGCTGCCGCAAGAGCATTTATCTTGAAGTCCGGGTGCTGAGAAACCGTTTTCCCCAGCACGATGATGCCCGGGCCCTTATCTTTTTCGGCGGCTACGCGATCGGCGATGTCGTTCACCGTACCGACCCAAGCACGTTCGTTGGGGCGGCTGCCGTTCTGGATCACCATGGCGGGCAGGCTTCCTTTTCCTTCTGCGTCCCAGAGGGCACAGATTTGGTCGAGGCGACCAAGGCCCATCAAAATGATGACCGTTGCGTTGCTACGCGGGGCCAAAAGTAAGTCTTCGCTCAGACCTCCGCTACGGGTATGCGCAGTTAATACCCAAAAACTATCCGCGTAGCCCCGGCTCGTAGGCGCTACTCCCTGCAATTCCGGCAGGCTGATGCAGCTACTGATGCCCGGCACGACCGTCACGGGAATGCCCGCCGCTTCGGCAAAGGCCTTCTCTTCCTGCCCCCGGCCAAAGATGAAAGGGTCTCCCCCCTTTAACCGCACGGCGTGGCCATATTCGAAGGCCGCGGCAGCGAGCATTTCGTTGATCTCGTCCTGCTTTTTATAATGACAGCCAGCACGCTTACCTACGAAAATCCGGAGGCAGTGCGCGGGCGTCTCCTCCAGCAGCTCATCAGAACTGAGGGCGTCGTAAAGCACTACGTCAGCCGTTTGCAGAGCTTTGAGGCCTTTGCGGGTGATGAGGTCCGGGTCTCCGGGGCCGGCGCCTACTAAAGACACGCGCGGGGCGCGGTCTTTAGACGCGGCTTCGCCGCTTGAGGGGGTGATGTGAGGAATCATTTGCTTCAGTTATGAAAACGCTGAGCGTTTTAAAGCCCCTCTCCTCCGGACCTCGTAGCAGACTCGAAGAGGCCTGCGGAGAAGCTGCGAAGCAAAAGGGGTTGGGGAGAGGTTTTATCCCCGGATTACGCGGATGGCTTCGCCATCACGCTTCATCCGGGGTTAAGGATATTCGATCCCTCCGGGATCAGCTATGCTTTGTAGTATTCACCGACGACAACTTTGTCAAGCTGGGCTTCGCGGGTTTTGATCGCCTTAGAAACGAAGGCGCGGGCGTCGGCCAGGTAGGCCTTGACGAAGTCAGGGGTAGGTTCGTTTTTCTTAATCCGGAGGACGAATTCCGGAAAGGGCATCGCTTCGCTGAAGCGATCGCCAAACTGCTCCGTGAAATCTTTCAGAATACCGATGTGGGTGTTACACTTGACGTCTTCGGCGAGGAGCAGGGCTTTGGCAGCCGTAATCATGGCGGAATAGGCGTGGTATCCGGCATCGCCCCAGGCTTCCCCTTTAACGGACTGGCCGGCAGCGATCACCTTATTGGAGGCGTCGTTAAGGATGGCCCCGATCACGTCTAGGCTGACACCAGCACATTCACCAACGCCAATTTCCTGGCGGTAGTCATGGTCCTGCCCCCAGTCGAAGAATTCCTCGTTGGTCAGGTTCTTGCTGTTACCCAGCGGCTTGAGTATATCATAGAAGTAGCGCTTTCCTTGACGGACGACGTAGTCATTGTAGTACTCCCCTTCGGAGGCATTCTCCTTATAATCGTTAAAGAGGTCTCGGATGACCTGCGGAATTCGCCGCGTAGGCACTTTGATTACCTTTTCGGCCACGAAGCCACGGCCGTCAGGCGCAATGCCGCCGCCGACCACT
>CALIGP010000210.1 GCA_938021455.1 uncultured Lewinella sp.
ACCGGAGAAGTCAACTCCAGCCGCAGTAGTTACGCTGGTAACGGTGTCTACCGCAGCACCGACGGCGGTAATAGCTGGACGCATATGGGCCTGGACGAAACACATCACATCGGTCGGATTATCGTCGACGAGAAGGACGCCAGCACCGTCTGGGTCGCCGCCCTGGGACACTTATACGGAGACAACCCCGAACGTGGCGTCTACAAAACCACCAACGGCGGGCAGATATGGAATAAGACGCTGTTTGTTGATGATAAAACCGGTGCTGTAGACATCGTCCGCGACCCCCGCAAGCCCAACGAACTCTTCGCCGCTATGTGGGAGCGCCGCCGCTGGGCCTGGGACTTCAAAGAATCCGGCCCCGGCAGTGGAGTATGGCACAGCACGGACGGCGGGTCGAACTGGAAACGAATCACCTCCACGGAAAACGGTTTCCCTACCGGAGAAGGAGGAGGCCGTATCGGCCTGGCCGTGAGCTACGACAATAGTGGGAAGCGCCACCTCTACGCCAGTGTTGACAATTACTTCCGCAAAACGGCTGCCGAACTGGCCAAGGACGACAGCGATGACCGGCTCACCAAGAACCAACTCCGTAGTATGAGCAAGGATCAGTTCCTGGGCTTAAAAAGCTATCAAGTAGAAGAGTTTCTGCGCAGCAATGGTTTCCCCCGCAGCCTGAAGGCCGCATCGGTGATTAGTCAGGTCAAAAGCGACAAAATCACTACCGCTCAGCTTGTCGAGTATCTCAACGATGCCAATAGCCTTCTGTTCGACACGCCGGTGAAAGGCTTTGAGCTTTACCACACGACCTCCAACGGGGAGAAATGGACGCGTACGCATGAAGATTACCTAGACCGGATTTACTCTTCTTATGGCTACTACTTTGGTAATATCACGGTACATCCGGAGGATCCATCGACGATCTACGCCATGGGCGTGCCCGTGGTTAAATCCGAAGACAGCGGCAAAACCTGGACGGGTGTGAATGGCGCGAATGTGCATGCTGACCACCATTATATGTGGATCAACCCCAACCGCCCCGACCACCTTATTAATGGTAATGACGGAGGCATCAACATCAGCTATGATGGGGGCAAGAACTGGATAAAATGTAATAATCCTCCACTGGGGCAATTCTATGCCGTTGCGGTGGATGATCACCCCGATGGCTACCGGGTGTACGGAGGCCTGCAAGACAACGGTACCTGGCGTGGCCCCGGAAATTATGAAGCCAGCCCTGGCTGGATGCAACGGGGAGAGTACCCCTACAAAGCACTCTTTGGCGGCGACGGTATGCAGGTAAAGGTTGATCCGCGGGACAATGAAACGGTCTACGTTGGCTTCCAGTTCGGCAATTACTTCCGGCTAAACCCCAAGTCTGGCAGCACAAAATCTATCACGCCTAAGCACAAACTCGGTCAGCGGCCCTACCGCTGGAACTGGCAGAGTCCCATCCTGATTAGCCCGCACCAGCCCGACATCTTCTACATGGGGAGCAACCACTTACACCGGAGTTTCAATCGGGGAGATAAATTTGAGACCATTAGTCCGGACCTGACCAACGGCGGCAAAAAGGGTGACGTAGCCTACGGAACATTGACGACTATTGATGAGAGTCCGCTACAATTTGGTCTGCTCTATACTGGCAGTGACGATGGACTGATGCATCGCAGCAAAGACGGTGGTGTAAACTGGGACCGCATTGGAGAGAGCCTGCCCAAAGATCTGTGGGTAAGTCGTATTGCCGCCGGAAAACATGATAAAAACGTGGTCTTCGCCACCCTGAATGGTTACCGTTTCGACGACTTCAGGAGCTATGTCTACAAGAGTATGGATATGGGCACCACTTGGAAACCCATCGGGACAAACCTGCCCGCAGAAGCCGTTAACGTCATCTATGAAGACGCGACTAATGAGCGCTTGCTCTTCGTGGGCACTGATCATGGTCTTTACGTAAGCATGGACGGTGGCCAGAAATTTGTGGCCATGAATAATGGACTGCCCGCCGTGGCAGTACACGATCTGGTGATTCAGGAAACGGCCAAGGACCTGATTGTTGGCACTCACGGACGTAGTTTATTCAAAGCCAACATCGGCCTTCTGCGGACAGCAGCGGTGGACGATCCAGGCATTACACTGGTAGCGCCAAGCCGCTTACGTTCTTCCAGTCGCTACGGAAGTCAGAGCTTCAACTTTACGACGATTGAGCCAGAAACAGCTTTCCAGGTCTACCTTCCGGGCGCTGCCGCAGGTGCAAACTTGAGCATCAAGAGCAGTGAAGGAATAACGGTTTTCACTAAAGACGTGAAGCTCGCCAGCGGCGTCAACGCCATCCCCTACGACATGAGCTATGAAGGTCGCTTTATGGAAATGCTGGAGGTCGAGCTGAACAAAGACCGCAAGAAAGACAAACGCCCCATCAGTCTGAAGGCTGGAAAGAACGGTGTGCACTACCTACCCGCCGGAAAATATACGGCTGTACTGGATGTTCAAGGCACGAAGGCGGAGGCTAGCTTTGAGGTGAAGTGATAACTTTTCACGGCAAATTTTCGTTTATTTAGGGTAACAAGAGCGGCAGACATCAGCTAATTATTCGATTATGGTTCTTGAAATCAACATTCCGGCAAGTGGCGTAGAGCTTAATTTCCCTGAAGGACTCAGTAATGAGGCTTTTGAAGAGTTGTGCTTTGCTAATAAGGAATTACTGATTGAACGAGAGCCTGATGGTAAAATCAATATTATGTCACCAGTGTCGCCTTACAGCTCAGGGAATGAAGCTATTTTCATCACTTTCCTAACGTTATACGCTTTAGAAAACGGAGGAAAAGCCTATAGTTCACAGGTAGGCTTTAAGCTACCTGATGATTCTGTAAGGATGCCTGACGCGTGCTATGTTTCAGAACAAGAATTATCGAAGTACTCTAAAGATCAGCTAAAGCATATCGTCGTTATTGTACCTGAATTCGTTGTTGAAGTTCTATCACCTACGGATAACCTAAAACAGGCACAATCAAAAATGACTGATCAATGGCTTGCAAATGGTGTCAAACTTGGTTGGTTAGTGGATGTCGAAAATGAGCTTATTTGGGCCTACCATCATAATGGTTCTGTTGACTTAATTGAAGGCTTTGACCAAACGATTACTACTGGTGACATTTTACCCGGTTTCGAATTTGACCTCCGGAATTTGAGTTAAGCTCCAGGTTACCCGTCGACAGAAGTCGACAGTACAAGATGCTCCGGCAAAGCCATACCCCCCGCATCCGGTCCCGGAACCGGTACTCCACGTACCGGCTTAATCGGAATAAGTCCCGTCCAGATCGGCTCCTCACTCTCCACATCGGAGGGAGGCCCCTGGCGGACTTTGGCCGATACTTCGGTAATGGGCACCTTAATGGCCATGGTTTTAGCCATTTGCTTGTCGGTCATGGGTAGCAGGTAATCCCAGCTACCGGGCACCATTTTTTCGGTGAGGGTTTTGAAGGCAGCGTATTTCTCGTCGTGTTCATCGATCACTTCCGGCTTACCCCAAAGCACAACCGAGCGGTAGTTGACGCTGTGGTTGAAAGCGGTCTTGGCCACTACGATATCGTCGGCCAGCGTAACGGTAATACAGACCTCATCCAGCTGTGCCAGGCTACGAAAAAAGTGGCTACCGACGGAAGCATGGAAGTAAACGGCATCTCCTACCCTAACGATGGACTGCGGAATACTCCTTACCCGGCCTTCGTAGACAAAGCTCATGGTACAGAACAGCGCTTCATCAAGAATGGGGTAAACGATGTCCGCCTCTTGGTGGGCGCGTTTGGGGTAGCGGGAAGGGACGGTTCTGGAATCTCGATTCATGATACTCGATTTTGGATTTTGCTACCGCTGTTTCTCATTTAGGCGCAAAACGCAGGTGCAAGAGAAGGTAAAGGAGCAAGAGACACCCTGCTTCCTGACGCCAAAACTATTGCCAAAGCGGACTACTTCAATACTCCATTTGTATAAATTATTGTAGTCCAGTCTTGGTTCAGGGTCACCTTACAACTACCTTAGCCATGCCCCAAAGGGGCAAAGAACCAATAGTCTAGTATGCTCCGCCCTCTCCTCATTGATCGTGACTCTCCCCTCCCCCATTATCGGCAAATCAGTGAACAAATCATTGATCAGATCCAGCAGGGCTACCTACAGAGTGGAGCTCGGCTGCCCAGCAGCCGGTTACTGAGTCAACAACTGGGGATTCACCGAAAGAGCATCGTCCATGCCTACGAGGAACTGCAATTGATGGACTGGATTTACACCGCTACCGGCCGGGGAACTTTTGTCTCCGACGACCTCCCTGACATTGGTCCCAAGAAGCTAACCTCTTTACCGGAAACCGGGACAAGCTCCCCTGCGATCGACATCAGCCTGCCGGACTACATGACGGTAGCGGAGTCCGTCACTCACCTACCTTATCACCTGGATGATGGTCTTCCCGACCCCCGCCTCATTCCCTTCGTAGAGTTAGAACGAGCCTGGAAGAGCGCCCTTCGCCGTGGCAATCAGTACCATCGCCTCGGCTACGCCTCGCCCCAAGGCCTGCCGCCCCTGCGGGAGGCCATCGCGGAGTACTTGAGCCGAACGCGTGGGTTGATGGTAACGGCGGACCACATTCTGTTGACGCGTGGGGTTACCCACGCCTTTCACCTTGCCCTTACGGCGATGGTGAAACCGGGAGACAAAGTCATCGTCCCCGAGCTCAACTGGGCTAACGGCAACAACGCCATTCGATTCCACGGCGGAAAGCTGCTCAAGGCGCGCATCGACGAAAAAGGACTGAACACCGATCACGTCGAAGAATTGATGACCCGAAACGACGTGCGAATGATCTATCTAACGCCCCACCATCAGTACCCCACGACACTAATCATGCCCGCCGCCCGGCGTATCCAACTTCTCGAACTGGCCCGTAAACACGGTGTCTACGTTTTTGAGGACGATTACGACTTCGACTTCCACTACGGCGACGTGCCCATCATGCCGCTGGCCAGTGCCCGGCACGACGGGCTCTTGCTCTACGCTGGCTCCTTTACGAAGGCTATTTCTCCGGCCTTTCGGGTAGGCTACCTCGTGGGAGACCCGGCATTAATCAACGAGCTGACTAAAGTTCGCCGCATCGTGGATCGTCAGGGAGACCCCACCTTGGAACATGCCCTGCTGGAACTCTTCCGGCTCGATGTATTGCCTCGCTCCCTGCGCCGGGCGCGGGGGCTTTACCAGAAGCGACGCGATACCTTAGCTAGCCTCCTCACGGAGCACTTGGGTGATCAGGTAGACTTCAAAGTCCCTGACGGCGGCATGGCCATTTGGACGAAGTTCGCTCCGGAGATCGACCTGATCGATGCCAGCCAGCGGGCTCACCGGCTTGGGCTCAGCTTTTCCGATGGAGCGGCTTATGGAAAGAAATGGAATGCTACGCGGTTGGGCTTTTCTTCGAGTAATGAAGTGGAATTAGTGGAGGCGGTACGGATTTTGCGTAACTCTCTGGCGGTTTAGTTGGAGTAGTTAGCTTAGGAAGACTTGGCTGCTTCGCAGTTTTTCCGGAGGAGATGGAGGAGAAGAGGAGCTGGAAGAGAGTTCATCCCATAGCCTAAAGTTCCTTCCTGAGAGAGGCTAACCGATCAGACTTGGCTGCTTCGCAGCTTTTCCGGAGGAGATGGAGGAGAAGAAGATAGTTAAGCCCAAAGGACTGTAAACGTCTCTATTTAGAGTCCATGCAATTCTTCATCGTATTGGTTAGTAACCCGGTGGATGTCCTTTTTCAGGAAGCTTGAATTGAAATTAACCAAAAAACCAATTCTTAAATCAAGTAATTTGAGGTAAGACCTTACCTGTTTAAACATCACCTTCTCTAGTTTGGCAACAGATTTTAGTTCAATTACTACAAGTTCTTCACATTAGCATAATCTGCGATCTAGAAAGGATACCCAAAAGCCACCACCAACCGCAAATTATCCGCTGGCACATCCCGGGCGTCTTCCAGCGGGATGACGAGTTGGGCGGCGGCTTCTTCGTAGGGCGTAACCAGCGGCTGAGCCAGATCAATGCGTAGGATGAGAAACTGCAGGTCAAAACGAACGCCAACGCCCGCATCAACGGCGATATCTCCAGAAAAAGCGTCGGTTTTGAAGTCCGTCTCCAGTTCTTCGAGCTCTGTTTTATAGGTCCAGATATTACCAGCGTCGGCGAAGAGCGCCAGCTCGACAATGTCATTGACTCGGTGTCGATACTCAATACTTCCCTCTAAAATAAGATTACCGAAGCCGCCAAAAGTAAGTAGGTTATTCGCAAAAGGTACCGTTCGGCCCGGGCCGACCTGCCGCGGGGCGAAGCCCCGTAAACTGTTCGGTCCACCAATGGAGAACAGGTCAAAATACGGGACGATCGCCCGATCACTAAACAAGGGAAAGGCTACACCACCATGAAACCGGGTGGCAATCTGCTGCTTTTTATTAAACGTCAGGTAGTAGCGAAAATCCGTCTCCAACAATGGATAGAAGCTGACTTCCTTATCCCGTACTTGAGCCCCCGTCCCGACGGGGAAGACATTATTCATGTTCATTGACACGAACTGTTTCCAGAAGAAAGAGTGGGTCTTTAGGCCCGCTAGTCTGGTGTCGTTGATCAAAGTATAATTGGGCGAGAAGACCAGCATCCGGTCGAAGCGATTTGTTTGGGCATCATTCGCTCCGGGAGCCAGGTTTACCTGTCGGGCCAGCTCTAATACTTCCTCCGTTGCCACCGATGGGTTCTGGAAGCGAATACTCAGCGGGTTCAGCTGATGGTTATTCACCACCCGTCTCTTCCAGGTATAGCCAAACTGTGCACTTAGTTGCATCAGGCTTAGAGACTCCTGAGCGTCCGGGTCCCCTTCCAACTCATCCGCCAGGCCGCTCAGACCAGACTCCTCAATTTCATCGGTAAACTGCGCAAGGTTCATACTCAGGCTTTCCACCTTACCACTCACCTCAATCACCGTGCCGCTCGTATAAACCCGGGGAATTAGTTTTCGCCGCTTGGGAAGCCACAATCTAGGCACGTTGAGCTTGGCCGATAGCCCGTAGATCCCTGAATTGGGAACGCGGGCATCTCCCGCACTACCCAAGAACTGAGCGTAAGTGAAATCGCCCTCTATCCGTAGCAACTCAGCCCCGCGCAGCAGGTTACGGTTCACGTAGGCAAGCGTCACGTTGGGCCCAAAGTAATCGGCGCTATTATAAGACAAGCCCAACTCTCCTTCAAAGCGGCGGCGGAGCCGCGGCTGCATAAAAGCATTGAGCACTAAAGAAGAATCATTGCCTTCTACGGGGTCATAGCTCATGGCGATGTAGCGGAAGGTGTTGTAATCCGCCAGTCGCTGCAAGGTTTTCTTATGCGCCGGTGGGTTGTAGAGGTCTCCGGCCATGGGCACAAAGGCTTCATCAATAATTTTGGCCCGGAGCGGGCAGTCCCGGCAAATGACGTTTACCCCTCCGACTTTCACCGTATCGGACGCAGAATACCTTCCTACAGAATCTTGTGTCTCTGCGTTCTGATGGACATTAATGGCTACAATGCGTTGTGGCAGCAGGTGATTTGCGGGCACCTCATCCTTAAGCTTGGCCAGCATATTGACTTTATGATCGCCAGCTACCGTATCGGCCAGGAAGAGATAATCTTCGCCACGAGCGTAGTAAAAACCAGCCTCCCGAAGCGCATTTTGCCAGCGCTGCCGCTCCGCCTTTACATTCTCCAGTTCATACCTTTCCCCCTTCGATAGTTGAGTTTTTATCCGGATGGAATTAATGACTCGCGCCACCGTACTATCCCGCCAAAAATACCGAACGGAATCCATCGCGTAGGGCCTGCCTACGGAAAGAGCATAACGCGCTGAGATCGTACGTGCAGCTTGGTTAGTATCCAACTTCCAGTCCGCTTCATTACTAAAATACCCTTCGTTACTTGCTCGGTTTTCGATCAGGGCATTGACGCTTTCCACCAACGTCTCATCGAATAAAATGGGTTCTCGTCCCCAGTGATCCTTATCGCCGAACTTTGCGGGCTTTGCGGCTAATTTTTCCTCGAATTTATACCAGCGATAGATCTCGTAATAGCCCAGGATCGGTAGCCGGGCGTTGGTATTATTATTCAGTACGCCGATGACGGCTGATTCCAGTTCCGCTGCAGGTTGTCCTTTCGGGCCAGTAACGCTTACCGAGGAGCCATTGTATAAGTATTCTCCTTCGGGGAGGTACTGGGTAACGCTGCAGGAAGTAAATATCCCGCAGAAGAGGAAGAAAAGCAGGGCGCAGACGCAGGTGCGGAGCATCGTTAGGCGGCAGGGCTTGCCCATCGTCGCCTTGATCATTTCCGTTTTACGTTTACTATTCATTCTCGTTCTTTTTCTTATCCGCTGCTTTGGAGAACCAACGTACGTTTTCAAAGTCTTTGCCGAAGGTCAGCCGACCACCGAAGCGGATAACGTTGCCGCCCACCAGCGAACTCCGATCCCGGTCGTTGAAAAACTTAAGCCGGAAAGTTCCGTCTTCGTTAATCAAATACTCCGCCGTTATGTTGTCCAGGTAAGTCTGCTGTGTGCCCGCCAGCTCGTCTTCCGAAGTGCCCGCCACTCCGTCTACGCTAATGATCACCCGGTCGTCAAACAAGGCTTTCCGAAGGCTGATTCGCAGGTTGGTCTGCGTCTTGCCTCCTTCATCTTCGTAACTATTGAGTCCGAAATCCAGATCAACGAAGCCGACCAGCTGGTCCGCGAAGTTGTTGAGGTAAGTACTCATCAGGTTGTTCAGGGTAGTAGCCGCCAGGTTGTTACTTCCACTACCACTTTCCAGCAGCGGCACGTTGAAGCTGCCGAAGGCCAGTAGCTGGAAAGCCGTTGTTGTCATCCGGCTTTGGTCTTGCCGCAGCGTTGCTAACGAATTTTCAACGGAGCTAAAACCAAGGTTACCGTAGGCATCATCAGGATACTGGACGTCCGTCGTGATGTTGCTGGCTTGCATATCTCCTTTGAGCGTAATGTCCACGTAGAAAGTCTGCGAACGCCGCAGACCACTAAGGTCTACGCCCTCCCCTTCTACCCCCTGCACGAGGGCCAAAGGCGAAGTCTGTGCCAGATGTCGGATGCGCAGGTCCAGTTGCGGGTTCAGCAGATCTCCCGTAAAGGTGACATTGCTACCCGCCAGTACCTCAAATTTCTTATTGATAATGTTCTGGTAGATAAAATCGTATTTACCCTCCGTGAGTTCTACGCGGCCCACCGCCTCCTGGCGGCCATCGGGGTAGATGCGCATGGTCAGGTCTCCGTTGGCCTTGCCGACGAAGGTCTGCCCTGAGATTGGGTCCACCACAACGGTAACGGTCAAGTTCGGGTCTACCTTTAAGTCAAGGGTCATATCCATTCCCGCGACCTGAACCGCAGTGGTATCGCTTTGCAAAGTATCCCGCCGGATGACATCTCGCCAGCGGTAGGTTTCCACAAAATCAACAACTCCCTCGCTTTCTACCAGCCCTTGCTCCGCAATCCGGTAAATGTAGGTTAGGTCGGATTCTTTACTCGTTGTTGCATCGACCTCCACAATAGGCAGGGTCGCCGTACCGCTAATTTTCACGTCAGCATCAACGAACATTTTGCCGTACCAGTCTTTGTTGTCCTTCAGGCTAGAGTTGATCGCCAGGAAGTCGTTAGCTTTAACCTCCAGGTTCAGGACGATGTCGTCCAAACTCTGCATGCTAACCTCCCCTTGCACCTGCGCTTCGCCGCCCGCCGAATCGTACACTTTCCAATCATTACCAAAAGAGATGGTCTTCCCCTGGAAAGTAACGGGCTTTTCATCCAGTCGAAACCGTTCTCCCAACAGGCTGATGACCAGACTCGCCTCTTTAAAACTTAGGTCACCGTCCAAGGTCGGGGCCTCCATCGTACCACCTACGTCTACCTTGCCGGTGAGGAAACCTTCACTGTTTTTCAGATAGCCTAAGCTGAATGGCTCCGCCGAAGCAAGCTGCAATTTTTGTACGTCCAGCAGCAAATCGATTGGGCCATCGAGCTCCACTGTTCCCGTTATCGCCGCGTTATTACCCGCTTCCTCTACCCCTATATCTACGCTGTAAGTCTGCTCATCGTCACTACTGACTTCTGCCACAATATCCCCCAGCAGCGTATTGGACCATTTCAACTGGTCAACCGTCAGCTTAGACTGTACCCCTAGGTTCGTAAGCACATTATCCAATCCTACCGTTCCGTTCACAATACCGGCGGCAACTTCTTCTTCTGAGAATAAAAGTCTGCTCGGCGTCCGCAGGTTAAAGTCTCCAAAAGTGATCACCACATCTCCGGGCTCCGTGGTTTCGGCGGAGAGCGACTGCTCGCCGTTTCGAAGCGCAAAGTCCCGAACCAACAGGCTGGGGCCCGCCATCGCAATCAGATTGGTGGCAGGCATCGTCCAGGTTTCGAAATTCAGGATCTGCTCTTCCTCCATTCGGACGGTAAGTGTATCCGATTCCGGGTCCGTCACGAAGCCCAGATAGTGCCGCAGGCTGTCGCTCTCTGTGTATAATTTCAACTCCACCAACAGCTCATCGTCCACTGATTCACCGCTGAGGACCGTCTTTCCTAATTCTACCTGATCGTTGTAACTGATGTTGGACCAATTGGCCTCAAAACCCACGCTCACCGTATCGCCAATCGTACGAAAGGCCAGGCCTTTAGCCGATAAGCCAGCATAGACTATTTCCGCCAGGTCGAGGTTGATCAGTAACTCCGGTGAAGCATCCCGGTAAAGCAAACTCATGTTGAACGGGGACAGCTCGGTCAGCCCGTTGATGAGCCCTCCAGTTAGCGGCTGTGGTCGCTTGAGCTCAAAGGCAAAATCCATCTCCTCTCCGTTTTCAACCGGAGTTGGCTGGCGCAGTGACTCATCCCAATACGCCATGATAAACTGCGCTAATTTCCCCGGTGTTTTGACCGGATCAAAGCTGCCCAGCAGCTCCGCATCCAGCACGTCGGAGCGGACGTACACCTCGTTTTCAAAGTTTTGCAGACTGGCCGTTAAGACCAGGCTATCGACGTAGCTACTACCCTCCGCTCCACGCAAACGGATCGAATCCAGACGGGCATAAGCGAGCATATTGTAGGGATCAAGTCCTTCACTATTGGCCGTCAGGCGGCCGTCTACCAACATGGGCACCTCCGTAAGATCCCAGTGCTGTAAGTTGAAACGGTTGATGTCTACCAAGGCCTCCACGGAAGCGACACTATCTGAGTTCAGGGAGTAACTTCCCTGACCGGAGGCAAGTGCTTCCGGGTGAGTGATGTTAAAATCGGCGGCGTATTTACCGTCTTCTACCAGCGCATTGAAGTCAAAAATTTCACCAATGGCTTCATTACTGATGGCGGCCTCCACAATGAGGTTCATAGCTGGCTCCAGCTGACCTTTTACCTGAGCGGTAACGTTGAGGGCGCCGAGGTCGAGCGTCTCCAGTGTATCCCGCATCGGGCCGATGAAGAGCTCCGCGATGCGAATGTCTTTCAGGTCGAGGTTGATATCGAGGTCCTCGGGGCTATACTTTCCCTTCAGGTTCCAGATGCCATTCTCCGTTTCCAGCGGAACATCGAAATCGAGATTCGTGAGGCTTCCGGAGATACGAGCGTTCCTGATTTTAAGATCGGGGATATTGAGATCTGCAGGCAGCGTGCTATCGGGTAGAATTTCCCGCACGTCGGTGATGTTAACGGCCAGGTCAGATACTTCTAGATCTAGATTCAGGTTGTCCGGGTCAAGGGCATTCTGGATATTTCCCCGGATGCTGGCGAAGGTTTGCTCGCCGGGCAGATTGAGCCGGAGGTTAACGTCCAGGCTTTCCATGGGGCCGCTAAGGGTACCGCTGCCCCGTAGGAAATTAGGGATGGTATAGTCTTCGGGCAGGCTTCCGGGTGGGACATAGGCCAGGATGGTAGCCTTGGTGGCCAGCAGGGTGTCCAGTTCCACGTTAAGGCGGGTTTGGGGGAAGGTTGTCAGGCCCTCAATCACACCGTTGGTTTTTACCCGACTCAGCAGCCCGTTGCCAAACTGTCGGTTTTCAACGGCATAGAAATTCATTTGCAGGCGGTCATCTCGGTATTCCGCGCTGCCTTCGGCGATTACTTTTTCGGGCCAATCGATGTCTGGCGGTAGCATACCATCGGGAACGAGTGGGAGTAGTGGGCCGGGGATGACGCTGAACTCCCGTAGGGTGAGCCGGCCGGCGATCTTGTCAACGTCCAGCGCATTTTCTACCCGGCCGAAGGCGCGGACCTTCACACCCGGACCGTCAAGTTGGACGCGGCTGAGTTCCATGGCGGCCATCGTGCCGTTGGCGCGAATAGAAAAACTAAGCTGTTGACCAAGATTGTTACCAATGACGGGGATCGCGCTCAGGTCAGGGGCCAGCAGGGCGACATCCTTCAGTCCCAGGTAGCCATCGAGTTGGAGGCGGGCTAGCAGGTCAGCCATATCACCTGCGGCGAAATCATAATTGACGGCAGTATTGTCACTCTTAATTTCAGTGTTTGGCGTGCGAAGCAGGAAGTTCTCCAGGCCAAGAAAGGTTGGATTGTAAATCACCGTGCCTTCGCTTCGGGCAATGGTCAGACCACTTTTTTCCTTTACGGCCAGTTGGCGTAAACGCAGGTGCAGAGAATCGATTATGTAAGCAATGTCGGTGGCCTCCGCTTGAATATCAGTCAGATCGAGGTGATTGTAGTCGATCCCCGGCCCGGTCAATGCCGGAGCTGGAGTGTCGAGTTTAAGCGCCAGATCTCGTAGTTGGAACACCTCTCCGTTGAAGGACATTTCTTCTCCCAGCAGTAAGTCCGCTCCTTCCAGATTAACGTAGGGTAATTGGGTGGCAATGTCCACCCCTTCCATCTTCAGGGCGAAGGCTGTTTCTTGAATGGTCACCCGGCCAGCCAGTAATTGCATCGTGGCAGCGGCGGTAATGGAGGTATCCGTTGGGGCTGAGCTGCTACCGATGCCGACGAGGGCGTCCGCCCCTTCCAACTCCAGATAGTCGATATCGTAGATTTGACCTTCCAGGTTTAACTCATTGAGGTGGCCCGCCAGGCGGCGGGCGGTGAGGTCGGCCAGAATGCCGGTGGGGTCATCCTGATAGTATATATCGGCACGCTCTAGCAAGAGGTTTGCACTGGCGGCGTCGATGACCCAAGCGGAGGCCGTAGTCGATGTGTCCGGAGAAACACTAAGAGTTGAGTCTACGGCCATAGAATCTACCGCTCCCAGCTGAAGTAAGAAACCTATGTTGGAGGTAGAATCCGTCGTTCGGACATTGGCGAATACGTCTTGTAAGACGACGTCGGTCATCTCCACCCTAGACTTCAACAAGCCCATCATATTAATACCTACGCCAAGGTGACCTATGCGGGCGATGCTGTCACCTGACGGGTTATTGAGGTAAAAGTCGTCGATCTCCAGCCGGCTGGGGAAGTCGATGTCCAGTGCACCAATACCAAGGTCCGTGCCCAGGCTTTCCCTGGCTACCTTTTCAATTTCCCGGGCCACGCGCTGCTGCACTGCGGGCACTTGCAGCAGCAGGAATACCAACAGCAGGAGCCCCAGCAGAATGCCAGTGACCCAGAGCAGAATCTTGAAAATTTTACGTGGTAAGCCTTTAGCCAATGATAAAAGATTGATCTTATGGAACTGAATAGTAGCGTTATAACCCCTGCTTAGCAAAGGGTGTTCAGCGCCAAAGAGAATAGATGTGTATTTGACGATTAGGGAGGTAGAATCCTTCGGTAGTGGAGGAGACGTTAGGTGTCGAACGATTTCGACGTATAGCGTCTCCATCACTACCGTCATTGCTCCGTCAAGCTTTCCCCTGCACCTGCGTCTGCGC
Source organism: uncultured Lewinella sp. (assembly GCA_938021455.1). Lineage (GTDB taxonomy): Bacteria > Bacteroidota > Bacteroidia > Chitinophagales > Saprospiraceae > Neolewinella. The sequence goes on from CALIGP010000210.1 coordinate 13,918, forward strand.
CCCTTTGTTCCGCTAGCTTGCCCTTACCTTGCGGGCATGGAAGTCATCCTCATCGCCAAAGCCCTGCACGTCGTGGGCTTCGTCTCCTGGTTTGCCGGGCTTTTTTACCTCGGTCGCTGTCTGGTGAATCATGCCGAATCTGATAACCTGAGTCCGCTGGAAGGCGATACGCCCAATGCCGTCCGCAACCGCCTGAAGCGAGAGATACTCCACGAAGAATACTCCGCCACCGAAGACCGTGTATACAAGATCATCGTTAACCCCGCCATGATGATCACCTGGGTCGCTGGCCTGGTGATGATCGCCTGGAACCCCGGCTACCTGCAATCCGGCACCCCCGGTTGGCTGTATCTGAAATTGCTGCTGGTCGTCCTGTTGGTTGTTTACCAGGTTTGGACGAAAAAGAAACTCATGCAGCCCATGCAGGCGGGCGATCGTCCATTCACCGGCTGGCAGCTGCGGCTCTGGAATGAGGTGCCGACCTTCTTCCTCGTCAGTGTTCCCTTCATCGCCGTATTCGGTAAGGTTGGTGCGCTGAACTACCTCTACCTGGCGATTGGAGTAGCGATCTTCAGCTTTATGATTTATCGGGCGGCGCGCGCCTACCGCGCGGCTAGAAAATGATCGCTTCGTTCCTTTTTCTTTTAGACGGCCTTCGGCTTTGTAGGCGCAAAAAGCGCGCAGCGTCTTACGAGTCCCCTCTCTCCAGATTATACCAATCAATATTCCGCGTTAGCCACATGATCACGGCCAGGATGAGCAGCAGGCCGACGGCTCCAAAAAGCAGGGCATAATCCTGTAGCTGCAGTAAACTGTAGAAGAAGACGTAGAGCACTAGCAGGATACCGGCCACCAGCCCCGTCAGTTTTGCATTACGCAGTACGAACCAGCTGTAGCCGGTGATGAGCGTCACGATAACCACGCAGCTAATCCAGTAAGCCGCATCAAAGAGGAGGTGTTCACTAATGGAGAGCAGCAGGACGTAGAAGAGAATGATCGCCGCACCGATGAGCAGGTATTGAATCGGGTGTACTCGTCGCTTGTTGAGCACCTCCATGAAGAAGAAAGTCAGGAAGGTGATGAAGATGAAGATGATGGCGAAGTTGGTGCTGCGGTAGGTCTTCTTGTATTCATCCACGGGGAGGAGGAGGCGGAGACCGAAGACGTCACTATTGTTTGCGTAACCAGTACTTTGATCGACGTATCCTCTTGATACATTTATCAATCCTAATAAGTCACCGTTGTAGTCAAATTCCGTCTTAGGCGCAAAACTCCCCGTTCCCTGCTGCGGGTAATTGCGGTTGAGTTGCAGGACTTCCCAACTGGCGGAGAAGCCGCTGTCGCTTACCTCCCGCTCCTTCGGCAGGAAGCCGCCGTCGAAGCTGGGGTTACCCCAGCCGCCGTTCAGGTTCACCGTGGTCCGTTTTCCGAAGGGGCGGAAGTAGAGGGCGGAGCTGCCGTTGAGGTCGAGTTCGTAACTATAGGTTACGTTTTTGCTGTCGCCATCGAGGCCGGCTAGTACGCTGCCACCGCTATCGAATATATCCTTGGTGACGGTCCCCGGGCCGAGGCTCAGCGTCGAGTCTCCCAGTTGCAGATCAATCGCAGACTGGATACCCGTCATGTCACTAATACCAATGGTAAACAGGGCGTCTTCCCACCGCAGGGCGGATTCGGGAATGTTGAGCGCCGCTGCGTCAAAATTGCCGAAGGAGCCACTGACTTTCAGCTTAGTATTGTAGAGTACAACGACGAAAATACCCCGGTAGCGCTCTTGTGGGTTCAGGTCACCGTCGATGTTTATTTCGTCCGGCAGGAAGTGGGCGTAGCCAGCGCGGGTGACGGTTTTGTCTTCAGCAGCGGGCACTTCATAACTGTAGGGCACGGAGATGACCGGCCCGCCAACCACCTGCTGCAGCCCCCATTTGCTGGCCACTTCGGTCTGAGCACTATCCCGCAGATTTTGCCGCTCGTAGATCAGACTGTCCAGCATGCTCGTCGGAATGAGCAGAAACAGGATCAGGAAGCCAATGATGGCTAGTTTGAGCGTTACGGAACGGCGGGCCCAGGAATTGAGGCGATCTAGGAAGGACATATTGGTTCGTTAGTATTTTGGTTTGTTGGTCTTTTGGGCTGCCGCACTTGGCAGGAGGTAGAAGATTGACAGTTATAAAGATAGGTTCTTTGACTGTCGGTAATATGCGAATGCCCTGCTATCACCCCTGCACTACCTCCAAACAGCGGTAGCCCAAAATACTAAAAGACCAACAGACCGTTCCCTCCAGCTGCGCAGCAGCGTGCAAGAAAACAGCGGTAGCCCAAAAGACCAACGAACCAACGAACCAACGAACCAAAACACTAATCACCCGCCAAAATCAATCTCCGTATTGTCCCCAATATTCAGGCTTTGCCGCAGGCCACCGATACTAGCGTCAGAGCCAACGACGGAGTTCCGCAGCACGATATCATGAATGCGGGCATAATCACCGATGATGGAATCAGAGACAATGGCGTGTTCCAGCTTAGTGTTGGCACCAAGGGTGACGTATGGGCCAACGATGGAGTTGGAGATGTCGCAGTCCGGGCCAATGTTCACCGGATGAATGATGATACTGTTATCGAAGGGAGGCGGATCTTCGGTGGCGAAGCCGTCGCGGTCGAGAAAGATGGCGTTCGTTTCGAGTAAGATCTCGCGGCGGCCACAGTCAAACCAGTTATCGACGGTAAGCGTCGTGAATTGAGTTCCCCATTCCAGCATACGGGCCAATGCATCGGTCAGTGGATATTCTCCGATACTTTTGATGTTATTGTCCAGATTATAGGCGCAAGCATCAATAAACTGGCTCACCTCCCGGACTTTATAACAGCCAACCATGGCGAGGTTAGACTTGGGAATTTTCGGTTTTTCAATGAGGCCACGAATGCGTCCTTCATCGTCCATTTCCACGACGCCAAATTTCCGGGGATCATCAACGATTTTTACGCCCAGGCAGCTCGTCTGGCTGTCCCGGAAAGCTTCCAGGTCAGCATCAATAATGGCATCACCGAAGAAGATAATCAACTCCTCGGCATCAGCGTAATGATCCCGGGCCAGCCAAATAGCATGGGCGCTGCCCATCCGGTCTTCCTGAGTCACGAAGGTGGTATTCAACTCGGGATAAGTCCTTTCAATATATTCTCGAATTTTTTCGCCGAGATAGCCGATAATGAAAACATAATCCTCTACCCCAAGCTCAATCAGCTGCTCCACGATGAAGCTGATGATGGGCTTGCCCGCCACCGGAATCAATGGTTTGGGCTGTGTATACGTAAGCGGGCGCAGGCGCACCCCTTTTCCCGCAACGGGGATGATGGCTTTCATGGACGCAAGATAGTTTTTTAGGGGGGAATTACGACTACTATCGGGGATTAGGGCGCGGACGCAGGTGCAAGGGAACGTTGGAAGGCCGGGGCTGGTTACCACGCGCTCCTGCGCGTGTACGGACTCAGCGGCGCTCCGTGAGCTGAGGACCGGGTAGTGTTGGGCACGCACGCGGAGCGGGCTTAGCCCGTACACGCGCGGATTGCGTGGTGACCGGAGCGTGCGAAGGCCGTTGGAAACAATTACCTTTACGGTCTAACCAATAAGATCATGTCCACCAACACCCCCACCACCACGAAGGCCAACCACCACATTGCCCTCGAAGACCGCCATGGCGCACACAATTATCATCCCCTACCCGTCGTATTGAGCGAAGGGAAGGGCTGTCACGTTTGGGACGTTGACGGTAAGCAGTATTTCGATTTCCTCAGCGCCTACTCGGCCGTCAACCAGGGGCATTGCCACCCGCGCATTATCGACGTAATGGTGAAGCAGAGCCAAAAGCTCACCCTCACCAGCCGGGCGTTCCACAACGATCAGCTGGGCGAGTACGAAAAATACCTGACGGAGTATTTCAAATTTGACAAAGTACTACCGATGAACACCGGCGCCGAAGGCGTTGAGACCGCCATCAAGATCTGCCGGAAGTGGGGCTACGAAAAGAAAGGTATTCCTACTGACCAGGCCCGGATCATCGTTTGCGGGCAGAATTTTCAC
>CALIGP010000211.1 GCA_938021455.1 uncultured Lewinella sp.
TTAGCTCCCTTTACGGTCAAGTCGCTCAACATCATGGTGAAAATTTTTACCTGGACTGGCTTTATCTGGATATCTGACAAGATAAAAAAGCTCTTGCTGAAAGGGCAAGACCCCCATGGCACCGCCCTCACCCGAACGGAGTTCATCGCCATGGCAGAATCTCAGACAGAGAAAGGAGAGCTTAAAGAAGAAGAAGGTCGTATTCTTAAAAACTTACTGGCTTTTGAATCTCTCAGCGTGCACGATGTGATGACACCTCGTACCGTAGTCGTCGGTGCCAAGGCAACGATGACCATACAAGACTTCTACGAGAAGTTTGATAACAGCCCCTTCAGCCGTTATCCTGTTTTCGGGGAGACGCGGGATCAGGTGGAGGGCTACGTCTTGAAGGACATGGTCTATAAATCCATCATTGAGAAGTGCGAGAAGGACTCCATCAAAACCCTGGTGCGAGAACTGCTCACGGTACCTGACACAACTTCACTCCATAAGCTCATTGACTTGATGCTGGAGCGTCGGGAGCCCATTGCCATGGTCGTTGACGAATTTGGCGGGCTGGAAGGTCTTGTCACGATGGAAGACGCGATGGAAACGCTGCTCGGCCTTGAGATTATGGACGAGATGGACACGAGTCAGGACATGCAAGACCTCGCCCGCAAACGCTGGCGCAAACGTGCCGAAGCTATGGGTATCGATCTGGCGGAGCTGGAAAAGAGCCAGGGAGTAGACGTAACGTCGGACAATCCGGCGAAGCCGGAGGGCTGAGAATGAAAAGCAATAGCCATCTCTGATTTAACAGAGGTGACTATGTTTTGTGACTCATCGAAAGTCTTTTAGCGATCAGCGAACAGTATTCAGACAAAAGGTCCTGGATACTGTTCGCTGATCGCTTTTTTATGTTACAGCTCATTCAAAATATCCTGCTTCTGCTGTCCGAAAGTTAGCGCTTCCATGAGCGTAGCGGACATAACACTTTCCAGGTCTCCGTAGACGGCTTTGTAGTCGCGCTGGCTGGCGCGGATCACCTCGTGGGCTTCTTCGCGACCGTAGACGTGCGTGATTTCACATTTAGGGTCTTCGCCGGGGAACTGCTTGTAGGTCAGGAAGTAGTGCTGCAAGCGATTGATGATGGAGGGCGGAAGCTCAGAAACGTCTCCCCATTTACCGTACATCTCGTCATTTTCGAGGACGGCGATAATCTTGTCGTCCGCTTCGCCGCCGTCCAGCATACGGAATCCGCCGATGGGGCGGGCCTTTACGATGATGTTCCCGTGGGTGACTTCCCGTTCGGTGAGGACGCAAATGTCCAGCGGATCATCGTCTCCTACGATACCCGTTTTGCCGGTCTTTTCCATGCAGTAGGCGGCGACTTCTTCCTTGCAGTGGGTGCGGGGAATGAAACCATAGAGCGCCGGAACGATGTTCGAGAATTTTTGCGGGCGGTCAATTTTCAGGTAGCCTGACTTCTTATCTACCTCATACTTTACGGTGTCCGAGGGGATAACTTCAATGAAAGACGAGACAAATTCTGGCGCCCGACTACCAATGTCAATACCGTGCCAGGGGTGAGAGGTGTAGCGAAGACCAATGAGTTTCCAGAGTTTGTCGTATGCTTCCTGAGCCATGTCGTTTGGGATTATTTATAGGGAAGATGGGGAGTCCTTATGACGCCGATTTTTGAAAAGAGGCACAAAGGTACGCTTATTGTTTTTCCGAGAGAAGGAAGAAAGAGATTAGTGATACACACAAGAGATTATGCCCGAGAGTCAAAAAATAACTACCTCCAAAACCACCCCTGGAAGGGCGTCTACCGTAGCGATGGCTGACCGAAGGAGGCACAGCCTCCGAAGGGAACCCATCGTACTGGTTGGCGGAGGGTTAAACGGCCCCTCTAACGCCTAATTCGATTACTTCTAAATTTTCTACTCGTCCGGATTTTATATCGAAACGGAGCAAGGTTTTGATTTTATGGAATCCGTGTTTCCCACAGGCACCGGGGTTCATATGCAGGACGCCCCGTTTTTTGTCCATCATCACCTTAAGGATGTGGCTATGGCCGCAGATGTAAAGTCCTGGCTTCGTCTCGTCAAGCAACTGCCGGACTCTGGAGGTATACCGACCGGGATATCCGCCAATGTGGGTGATCAGCACGGGTAATCCTGCTACGGTGAAAAACTGATTCAGGGGCAACCGCTGCCGAACGCTGGTGTCATCAATATTTCCGTACACCCCGCGAAATGGCTTGAAGGCTTCTAATTCATCAATTAAGGACGAGTCCCCAACGTCTCCTGCATGCCAGACCTCGTCGCAGTCTTTGAAGTGAACAAATACCTTAGGGTCCAGGAAGGAATGGGTGTCGGAGAGGAGGCCGATTTTCAAGGAGTTGGTATTTTGGTTCTTTGGTTCTTTAGCTTCGCTGCTACTGCGTGGTGGGCTACCGTATGTCGGAGGTGGCGAGGTCCGAAAGATGCAAAAAAAGGCGTTACAAAAGTGATGCCTTCACTCCTGTAACGCCAGTTGCGTCTATCTCGTGCGGTAGCTCTACATTACTACAAAACTACCGACTACATTACTAAACAGACAGCTGCAAATCAGGCCCCATAGCATAGTTACGGATCACATCCATCAACCGACGGCGGGCGTTGAAACGCACGCGAGGGAGGCTGGCTTGTGCCTGGGTTAGCTCCGCCAGCTCACTGCGTAGAACCGGGTCAGCAGCAAGGGCTGCCTCCGTCGTCTTCGTCTGGTCTGGGGTGCTTTCGCCGTACAAATAGGCGATCATGTCATTTTGAGTAAAGGTTTTGTGCATGATGAACACTTGAAAAATGAGAGAATAAGGTGGATGTTTAGTTGATGGGAAAAGTCAATATTTCGTGGCCCGCAGGCTTAGTCTTCGTCTCAGGTAGGTTATCTACAGTCTACAGTCTACAGTCTACAGTCTACAGTCTACCTCACTCCCGCGTCCAAACCTGCGTCCGGTAAAGCCCGGTCCAGTGTTTGCCACGGATGTAAAGTTTGTTAGCGTCTCCATCTTCAAACCAGGCGGAGAGCCGGTATTCGGAGCCTTTTTGGGGGTCGAGGATGGTCCCTCCACTCCATTCGCCTTTGCCTTCTGGCTTCAGGTCGTTAATAATGATCAGGCCAAGCATCGGTTTGTTCTTCTGCTTACCGGAGCATTTTTCACAAAGCGCATCATCATTACCGGTCAGGATCTGGGCGACACGGCCAGCGTAGGCGTTGCCTTCTTCGTAGATTTCGATGATGGATTTGGTTTCACCGGTTTCGTCGTCGGTCGTTTTCCAACGGCCGGTTGGGGTGTCCATGCTTTGCGCCTGAATACCTAAAGTGAAAACCGCGATGAAAAAGAGGAGAAAGTAGCGTTTAGCCATTCAGTGTGGATTGGTATGTTGGGAAGATAACGGTTTTCAAACAAGGTTTCTTA
>CALIGP010000212.1 GCA_938021455.1 uncultured Lewinella sp.
AGTAGAACAGCGCTACGCTGATGCAGAAGAGTTGCCCCGGCCTGAGCACTGGGGCGGCTTTGTCATCAAGCCCACCTTGATCGAGTTCTGGCAGGGGCGTAGCAGTCGCCTGCACGATCGGTTGGCTTACCGAAAAACAGAAAAAGGCGATTGGGAAATGGTGCGGCTGGCGCCCTAAGGCCCCACACTTAATTACATTCTTTTCAAAAGAAGATCAAACCATTTATGGCGGAACAAAAAAACGATTGGATTCAACTCCAGACTGACGTGAAACCCTACCTCCCGAAACTATCGGTAGCCGCTGAAACGGTGACCAACGAAGAGGTAAGTAACTATCCAATTTTCTTTGCCTACGCTGGCGAAGAGAACGAGCAGGCGCCGGGTATTTTTGTCCTTAACGTACCGACTAACCGAGGCATTCAATGGCGGGTGAACGTGTCTACCCTCGAAGAACTAGTGGCTAAGCAAGTAATGACGACGGACAAGGTCGACCCCTTTCGCAACGTCTATAAAAAAAGCCCGGATGCCCTCTGCTTTCTAATCGTTGATGCTGAAGGGGCTCGCTTCGGATTCGTGCCGAAATAATACTAGGGAAATATTTTGTTACCCCTTGCCGCCAATAACGTGCGGTAGCCCAAAATACTAACAGACCAAAGACCAAAAGACCAAACCATTGATAAAAGAAACCACCATCGAAAGAGTCCTCACCCGCCTGGAAAGCGGAGCGGATGACTTTGCTCTTGAAATTCAGGACTTTGCCCAGTCCCAGCCTGAGCTGATGAGTTACCTGACAAACGAAGAGATCGAGGCCTTTACGGACGCCGAGCGCGAGCTATTGCTTTTTGGTGCAGTGGTGATATACCAATCCATCACCGACGAACAGACCGAGCCGGAGGCCGCCTCCGGAGAGGCCATTAGCAGCGCCGAAGAGGCCAACTACGAGTTGATTGGCGAAGGGAAGGGCGATTTCCGTCAGCGGGTTACCCCGGCCTTTGAGCAAAGCCCGGAAGAAGAACTACTCGCCTTCGTGGAAGATATGTTGGTGGGCGAAGCCGAAGAAGAAGGCATTACCCGCGAGGCTCGCGAGCCACTGTTCATCACTTTAAAGACGGTTGTGGACGTGTTGACGGCGGCGTAGTGGGTTGCCCGCGCTCGCGGAGAATGTTCACCCGGGAAAGTAAAAGCCAGCCCAGTAAGGCAACACCGCAACAAACGTAAGTTGCTACCCCGTAACCATAGCTATCTGCCACTCCAAACCCAATGACTGGCCCAAGGACAAAAGCGGCGGAGTAACTGGCGGAAAGAAGCCCGAGGTATTCACCCCGTCTTTCCGGTGGCGCATGACGGGCTACATAGGTATTGGTGAAAGGCATGTAGAATATCTCCCCGACCGTAAGTAACATGATCATAAGATTGAGCGCGAGGTAGCCAATTGGGATGACGACCGGTAGTATTAAGTAAGAGGCGATAATGAGCATGGAACCAGTCATCATCACGGCCACTGGCTGATAGCGGCGCTCGACGATATACAGTAGTGGCATTTCCAGTGCTACAATCAGTATGCCACTAAAGGTGAATAACAGGCCAATGAGCCGTTCGTCGTACCCTCCTTCTTTAAGGTAGACCGGAAACGTACTAAACAACTGAAAAAAGAGGAGGATTATGCTGACGTTGGCCAAAACGAAGACGAGTAACCAACGTTGATGATGAGCGGGGAGGGTGGACACTTCGGCAGGCTCAGCGGGGTCCGCAGGTGCAAGCAGATTAGAATCTAATGTTTCCCCTGTTTTATTATTTGTTTTAGTTGGGCGGGCGACTAAGGGCTTGGCCGTTTCATCGGCTGGAAGAGCAAAGTAAAAAACGACTGCTGCCAAGAGGAAGGTTGCACCGTCTCCCCAGAACATCAGCGTGAATCCATAATTAAAGATTAACCAACCACCCAGCGCCGGACCTATTGAAAAGCCAAGGTTGACCGCCATCCGTTGAAGGCCGTAAGCCTGCGTAAGCCGTTCGGGTGGGGCATAAATGGCAATGGCTGCTCGGTTTGCTGGCCGGAAAGCATCCGCAACGAGGGAAATACAGAAGGCCAGGACACAAAGCGCGCCAAAACTACTTACTTGCCCAAGTAGAATATTTAGAATGCCCGCACCGATCATACTGTATAGCTGAATGTGCCAGGAGCCATACCGGTCATTCAGGATTCCGCCAAAATAGTTGCCGAGTACGCCACCTGCTCCAAAGGCCGCCATCACCCACCCTGCTTTAATGGGGGCATAACCCTGTTCACTAATGAGATAAACAGAAAGAAAAGCGACCACCATTGCGCCACTCCGATTGACCAGAAGAACGAGAGCTAGCAACCAAACCTTACGAGGGAGTCCGGAGAATGCTTTGACGTAGAGGTCGAATATTCTGTGTAACAGTGCGCTCATGGGCCGGAGTTGAAAGCAGATAACCCACTCATAATCCATGAAGTTCCCGTTCCGTCCCGTAAGTTTGTAATATGACGGGGAAATCTTTCATCGCCCACCACTACTCCCGTCCTTTTTTGATCAGGGTAGGTTTCCGCCTTCCTGATCTACAGCTGACCTTAACCACCTTTGTATATGGCTATAGACAAAGAGAAGTTGATGATCGGCGGCCTCCGCCGCCTACTCAATGGAACCGCTCGGATGACCCGACGCGGCGCTGGCCGCATTGGTTACTACCTGCTCTCGCACCCCCGCCGGCTTGAAGAAGACCCCGCCATTGAGGTTTTTTTGGAAGAGGCCGAGCAGGCTACCCTCCGCCTCAATGATATGGATATCTATACCTATCACTGGCCCGGAGACGGCCCTTCCGTTTTGTTACTTCACGGCTGGGAGAGTTCCACCGCTCGTTGGTTCGCCCTGTTCGAACCCTTACGGCAGGCTGGTTATAATATCTATGCGCTCGATGCACCAGCGCACGGTAAAAGCAGTGGTAAAAAATTTAATGTCTTTGTTTACTGCGAAATCTTGGATGCCTACTTCAAGAAAATGGGCTTCGCTCAGGATTACTGGATTGGTCACTCAGGTGGTGGCATGGCCGCCATCTACTACTGCTCCCGCCCGGAGCATTCCTTCGAGCCCAAGCGGATTGTCAGTATGGCGGTGCCCGGTGAAATTGAAAATTTCATTGATAAGTTTTGCGAGCTGGTAGGAGCTAACGACCGGGTGAAGTATGGTATTGAGCACCGCCTCAACCGAAAACTGGAACGCCGCTTTTCGGATATCCGCTTTACCGAGTTCGTCAAGGAGGTAACGGTCCCGGGCCTGATCATTCACGATGAGGAAGACGACGTCGCGCCCTTCTCCGGTGCTCAACAGATGCACGAAAACTGGCAAGGCTCCAAGCTGGTCTCCACCCGTGGCTGTGGCCATAGTTTAACGGGAGATCTTGTGCCCGCAATGGTGGTAGAATACCTCAAGCAGTACGACGAGTAGGCGTACTAAAGGGCTGTTTATCCCTTAGGTTCCGTAAAATCCCTGGTGATTATAGACGCAATGGCTGAACTCATTGAAGCAGGACCTGTTTCTCTCGCGTCACATAATCCGACTACATGCACTCACCTATCGTAGGTATTGACGATTTTTCCGTCTACATCCCCCAGTTATTCCTTTCCATCGAAGACCTGGCGGTAGCCCGGGAATTGAACTACGCTAAGCTCAATAAGGGCTTGGGCCTGGAGCAAATGGCCGTAGCGGATACCCGTGAAGATGCCGCCACCATGGCGGCCAATGCCGTGCTCGATCTGATCCACAAGAACGATCTGGACCCCCGCACCATCGGTCGCATTTACCTAGGTACGGAAAGTGCCCTGGATGGAGCCAAGCCAACGGCGACCTATGTGCTGGATATGCTCAAAGACCATTTTGCGGATACTTACGGCGGGAACTGCTTTCTGCACTGTGACGTGGTTGATCTTACTTTCGCCTGCATCGGTGGAGTGGATGCTCTCCAGAATACGCTTGAGTGGACATCCGCAAAAGCCGACCGTATCGGTATCGTTGTCGCCAGCGACGAAGCTAAATACGAAATGGCCAGTACCGGCGAGTACACCCAGGGAGCAGGGGCTGTTGCGATGCTCGTTAAGCAGAACCCTCGCTTATTGGCTATTGACCCGGACTTCGGCGTTGCCACCCGGCCTGCTCACGATTTTTTTAAGCCACACCGTAAGGTCAGCAAAAGAGAAATTATTAAGGAGGTCATTGGCTTGTTGCCCGATGTCTCCGCCGAAGATTTGAACCTCGATCAACTGGAAGCCCAGCTGGCGAAAGGTCTTGCCGTAAATGGCGTGCTCGATTGTAACGAATCCCATCTGCTGATCCACAAGAATACCCCCGTTTTTGACGGCCCGTACAGCAACGAATCTTATCAGGCCCGGATTCGGGAAGCGTTGATGGATTACCGTCGCCGTAGCGGCAGCAAAGCAGGTGAATTATTACAGAATTTCGACTATCTCGTCTTTCATCTCCCCTACGCTTTCCAGGCCCGGAGGATGTTCTCCGAGATTTATATGGAAGAACTCAAGGCCAACGGCCAGTGGGTCGACTTTGTCGATCGTAATCAGCTAGATGTCCCCTGTGCCGATAACTATGAAGATCGTGAGCAGTACATCACCAAGTGTGGGGAGTTTCTCCGATTGGTATCTAAAACAGATGAATACCGTCAATTCGTAACTCAACGCATTGCCCCGGGCGAATGGGCCAGCTCCCGGGTGGGGAATCTATACGCAGGTAGTGTCTTTCTCAGCCTGATGGCTACGTTAGAAAAAGCGCTGCACCTGGAAGAAGCAGGAGATGGTAAATCTATCTGTGTCTTTGCCTACGGCAGTGGTTCGAAGTCTAAAGTATTCGGAGCTACTCTTCAGCCGGAATGGCGAACGGTTGCCAGCGCCTTTGACCTGGAACGGCGTCTAGACAACCGGGAAGGGATTAGCTACGAGACGTACGAAAAACTGCACCGTTGTACTGCTGCGGAGAACGTCGCCTCTCATGATGAGGGGAGCTTCTTCCTGGCAGACGTACACGAAGAAAGGAACGAATCGGAGGGGGCTCGCCATTATGGTTACGCCAGTTCTCGGATTGATTAAAACAAAAAGAAAAGCCGGGGCAAATAGCCCCGGCTCCGGTAAAATAGGGTCGCAAAAAAGTGAAAAAATCTTTAGGTTTCAGGTGTTTATTTCAGTTGTCTAACGGTTTCCGTTTGACCTTACAAAGATAAGAAAAGAATCAATGTGTTGCAACTATAAGTGAATTATTTGCGATAAATGTTATTTTGTAATTTTATTGATTACAAATAGTGACCATTTTTTGCGCATTTCCCTTTTAGAGTAGGCCATTGGTCAAGGTTTTCCAAGGTTCATTGTAGATTGCGGGCCTAACTTTTGCTCCGGCTAAAGAAATAATTACAACTAAGCAATCATGTCTGACCGTCCCGCCGGCTCCAAGCCTACCTCCAAGTTCAAATTATTGCTGTACGTCATTCTGGGCATCGTGCTGCTTACGGTTTTTCTGGAAATAACGGGTATGGCGGATGTTGCCGGTAAGCGGGAGAATCAAGAGATAATTGACCGGCCGCACGATCGTTAGCAGCGGCCTCTGAGGATATACAATCGCAGGACTTATACGGCCTGTTTCCTATCGTTGAAGCATTTTATGGATGTCCGGGCGCCGGGGCGCAGGTGCAAGGTTTTAGTCCTTGAAAGCATAGCGGGTCAGGTATGTCCTGGCCGATAGTTGATGTTCACCGCTACAGAGTTGGCTAAGCCTTTCACTGAGAGAAGCGTGAGGTTTTCTGCTTTGGAAAGTCTCCTCGGCCCATTCCCGAAAATCCCGCAGAGAAAGTAACAGATGCGCCAGCTGCTCCGAGCTGGCCCGGAAACTCATTCCTCTGTTGACGCATTTTATTCGGAGGATATCTTCCTGTTCAAATCCGGCTTGATGGTCGTAGTCAGAGGTCCCTGGCACAAAGCCCAGGCAGTGGAAGTAGTCGTGCAACCTGACCTCAAAGTCATAAGCGATGAGCGCAGCTCCTTTAGTGAGTAGTGGCCTTAATTCTCCGATTACCTGAGGAGAATCGACGTAGTGGAGGGAACCGGCGAAGGTGACAACATCAAAAGCCGGCTTACTCTCCAGGGAGGAAAGTGCTTGCGGACTAAACGAGACCTTTTTACTGGGTTTCGCCCGAGAGACCATTTTTTCACCGGGGTCAATACCAATTACGTCGGAACAATACTTGGCTAAGGCATGGGTGGAATGTCCGGTACCACAGCCGAAGTCGAGGCCTCGCTGGAATCGCTCTCTTGAGGCAATGCCAGTCGCTAATATGCAGACATGCAGTGGCGGCCGCCAGGCATCGTAATGCAGGGCGGTAGCTTGTCCGTAGTCGTCCGTAGACATTTACCCGATGGATTTAGAACCAGCCAGCTCCCAAGTTGCGGAAAGGCCAGGGGATGGAAATGAGGATGAGTATTAATCCGATCAGGTACCAGGTACTGATGGTTTTCCAACCTTTATTGAGCTCTGCCTGTCGCTTAGCCTTAGCGTGGCCAATGGTGATGACGATGATCGCTGCGAGCATCCCGATCAGGTGTTCTACACCATAGAAACGGGCTACGGAATCTTTCATTAGGCTGCCGTCGAAATTGAATTTTGGGCTTAGCCATAGGTAGAGAACCAGGCCAAGAAGGAGCTGAATGTGCACGGAGATCATGCCGAAGAGGGCAAGTTTATCTTTTCCGGGGTAGACACTGCCTCCACGGCGTTTGCCGGCAGCTTTGATAATGGCTGCCAGTAGCAGGCCGAGAACAACCCAGCGAAGGCCGGAGTGAGCGTGTTGTATGGCAGTGTAAAGAATATCCATCGGTGTGTTTTGCTTTGACTACCCGCAAGGTAGTAAACAACCCCCGGAAACAATGGGACAGGTTATTTCTGGCCGAGCAAATAGGCATAATCCCGTAAACCATCAACGTGGCTACAAACGATCCGCAGGATCGCAAAAATGGGAATCGCCACGATGGCACCAACGGGCCCCCAGAGGATACTCATTCCCACCACACAAATAATGGTGACCAGTGGGTTGAGGTCCACTTCATCTCCAATGATCATGGGCGTAAGTACATAGCTCTCCAGTACCTGGGCCAAGCTCATGGTGATGAGTACACCGTAAACGGCAGAGATGTCTCCTCCACTGGAATAAGCCAGTGCGACAGCAAAAAGGCCACCGATAATGTTACCGAGGTAGGGGATAAGACTTAAGGTAGCGGCCAAAACAGCAATAAGAATGGCATAGTCAAGTCCGGAGATGAGAAAGCCAATGGAGTACAGAGTCGCCAGAATAGCGATAAGAATCATATAGCCGCGGAGATAGTTCTGTACGATGTCCCGGCTTTCATTTAGCGTCTGATGCGTGAGGCCTCGTTTCTCGTCGGGCGCTACTCTGAGTATAAACTCTCGAAGACGATCTTTTTGGGATAATAGCAAAATGACGTAGATGAGCATTAAAAGAAAGTCACCAAGAATACCAAAGGTGCCACTGATAAAGCCCATGATTCCGCCACCGCTCACGGGCATTGAGCTTGTTCCCGATTTCGTACTGGTAGCGTCCTTCTTGCTCTCTTCAATGACGGGAACCTTGGGTAGGATACTTTCCAGCTTATACTCCTTCCGGAGGGAGGCTACCTGAGTGCTGATACGTTCCTTCGTTTCTGGCCAATTATCGGCAAAGCTCGCCGCCTGTTGTCCGATAGCGGAAAAAAGGCCAACGAAAAACAATAGAAGAACACCTACTGCTCCAGCGATGGACAGACCATTGGGCCAGCCCCAGGCCAGAAATTTTTCGTGTAGTGGGTTTAGCACCATGGCCAATAAGGCCGCAACGACTAAAGGAAGTAAGAGGCTCTGGCCGAAGTAAAGCACCACGATGATCCCGATAAGAAGGGCTAACTGCAGAACAGCCTTGGAAAGTTTGGAGGGTTGAGCTATTTGCATGATGTAGTGGATGTTGTAACTTCAAACCCCGGAGCTAATAGCAGTGTTCGGTACTGGTAACTCTTTTCGCCAGTTGAGGTAGCCATAAATGGCCATTCCAATGTTGATCAGCATCATGAGTGCGAAGAGAACGGCTCCGGTACTGCCATAGATCCAGACGTATACCGCATCGATTACGATCCAATAGAGCCAGTTCTCCAGCCGGCGGCCAATGAGTAGGAAGGTGGTGATGACACTGAACACCGTTGTGATGGCGTCCGGATAAGTGGCCGCGGCAACGAGTGTGTTACTAAAGAGAAAGCCTAAGGCCAGCCCACCCAGTAGGCCGCCTCCGATGACAAGCAGGTGTTCGTTGAGAGACATGGATTGAATGCTGGTAACCTGTGGGGAACGGATGGCTGGTGTGTCCAGAATATTATCTGAAGGGGAGGGAGATTTGTGCGTTCCCTCGCGTGTCCAGCGCCAGAAGCCAACGCCAGCCATGACGAAGTAAAAAATTTGTAGTAGGCCATCTGATACTAGTTGATACTCGAAAAAAGATTGCCAGGCCCAGACGGCGGTGCTGATGGCGGCAAAGAACCAACACCAATTATTGTCTTTGGCCGCGAGCCAAACGTATAGTAATGAAGTGAGTATGGCCAGCCAGTCAAGAAACGAGGCGGAAAGAAGTTGATCGGTTAAAGCATCCATCGGTGGGCAAGTTACTACTACCAAGACGGTGTTTTTTCCCTTGCTTTGTAAGAAAATACCTTGCACCTGCGTCCGCGCCAGAAAAAAAATTACTTGAGTATTGTGAATTCTAAGAACCGGACGTACATTTGCAGCCGCTTCGCGAAAATTGCCTCAGTAGCTCAGTTGGTTAGAGCGGCGGACTGTTAATCCGTAGGTCAAAGGTTCGAGCCCTTTCTGAGGCGCCTAAAAAGTCGAGTACGAATCTTCGTGCTCGGCTTTTTTCATTTTAGCTTTCTCCATACTTTTCTTCCATATCTCCTTGCTCATGAGTCTTCTTTCTATCGGAACCATTGCCTACGACGACGTCTTTACTCCTTACGGTGAAGTACGCATGATTGAAGCAGGCAGCTGTACTTACATTGCCATGGCTGCGACTCATTTCGCTCAGCCCGTTCAACTGGTTTCCATCATCGGTGGCGACTACAACCAGGCTTTTTTGGATGATCTGAAAAAGCGTGGTGCAGACCTGGAAGGTGTGGAAGTGGTGCCCGACGGAAAGTCTTTTTTCTGGGCTGGCCGCTACCATGATGATATGATGGGCCGGGACACCCTCGAGACCCAGCTCAACGTGCTGGCCGACTTCAACCCGAAACTACCCGCCAGTTACCGCAATACGGACTACGTGATGCTCGGTAACCTCAGCCCTCAGGTGCAGATGCAAGTCATCGACCAGATGGAGAGTAAGCCGAAGTTAATCGCTCTGGACACCATGAACTTCTGGATGGATATTGCCATGGAGGAGCTCAAGGCCGTCTTGAAGCGTATCGATGTACTGGTCATTAATGATGAAGAAGCACGTCAGCTTAGCGGAGAACTCAGCCTGCTGAAAGCCGCCGCTAAGATTGTAGACATGGGCCCCCGTATTCTCATTATCAAGAAGGGAGAACACGGTGCTCTACTGTTTGACGGAGACAAAATTTTCAGTGCCCCGGCACTACTGCTACCTACCGTTGTCGATCCAACGGGTGCTGGTGATACTTTTGCTGGCGGCCTGATGGGTTACCTGGCTGCGACGGATGATACCAGCTTCGATAACCTGAAGCGTGCCATCATCTATGGCTCGGCCATGGCTAGTTTTGTTGTGGAAGACTTTGGTACCCGACGTATGCAAGGATTGGACAAAGCGCAGATCGACGCGCGTATCCAGCAGTTTGTTGAGTTGATTGAGGTAAAGTTCTGATCGCAGATGACTGTCGAGAAATTGAATTCCTAATAGGAAAGGATCGCGGATGGACGG
>CALIGP010000213.1 GCA_938021455.1 uncultured Lewinella sp.
GACGGCGACGCTTTGTTCTACTTGCAACAAGCCGACTTCAAAGATTTCATCCATCACCTGACGGCTCGGGTACTTCAACTAAAAATTTATTTCCGCCAAGACAGTTACACCCTGCTACAGTCCCACATCAGTAGTACCCGAAAACTGCTTACCCGACGGCGTGGAATCGGTTATCACCTACAGAACTATCGCAATATCTTTGCGCTGGCTAATGCCGTACTCCGCCTCGGGCCAGGAGAAGATAAAGCCGCCGAACAGCTTCGGCAGCGGATCGTGAGGATGGATCCCTGTACGGAAAAGCCCTGGCTATTGAGTGTGCTGGAGAAGAAATGATTCCCGTCCACTACTTACCTTCGCCCCATGCCCGAAAACCTTAAACTCATTTCTGCTGGTGCCGGCAGTGGCAAGACTTATCGCCTGACCGAGGAGATGACCGCGTTGTTGACGGCGGGCACCGCCCGCCCCTCCGGAATCATTGCTACCACCTTTACTAAAAAGGCAGCAGCAGAGCTTAGAGAGAGGGTTAGGGTAAAACTGCTCCGGGAAGGGATGAGCCGAGAGGCCAACGAACTCAAGAACGCATTGATCGGGACGGTCCATGGGCTGGGCGTAAAGCTACTGCGCCGCTTCGCCTTCGAGGCTGGGGTTTCGCCACAAGTAGACATTATTGCCGAAGAAGATCACCAGCGGCTTTTCAATCTCAGCATGGCAGCGGTGATTAGTCTGGAGACCATCGAAGAAATTGAAACCCTCTGCGACAAGCTGGGCCTTAGCCGGGACGGGGAACAATTCAACTGGCGGAAAGAGGTATTGCGACTGGTGGAGATCATCCGCGGCAACAATTTTTCCACCGCTACGATTGCGAAGAGCAAAGCGAATTCCTGGTCTACCCTGGCGGACTTGTTGCCTCCGGTAAATGAAAGGCTAACGGCGGAAAGCTTTACCTCTCGACTTAAAATTGCCCTCACGGAAACCATCGCCGCATTACGGGGGAATGAAGAAGTAGACGCGACAAAAAAAACGGCCACTGCCGTTAGCTACCTACGCCGGCTTTCGGGGCAGCTACAGCGGAGGGGCTATTTGCCCTGGCATGAGTTGTGTAAGCTTGCTCGCTTTGAAAAAGAAGTCGGCGCTAAAAGCCGGGAGTTCGTGGACAACATCGTCGAAATCGGACTGGCGCATACCACTACGGCTACTTTCCAAAATGACCTGCACCGCTATCAAGACCTGCTCTTCGATGCTGCGGAGGCCTCCATTGCCGAGTACGATCGCTACAAGAAAAGTCGCGGCCGGATCGACTACACCGACATGGAAGTACTCGTGCTCGACTTACTGGACCACCCCGGTGTTAAGGCGACATTGGAACGGGAGCTTGACCTTTTAATGGTAGATGAATTTCAGGACACCAGCCCCATTCAATTAGCCGTATTCCTCAAACTAAGTAAGCTTGCCCGACAAAGTGTTTGGGTCGGCGACCCAAAGCAATCTATCTACGGTTTCCGCGGGGCGGAGCCCCGGCTGATGAAGGCCGTAATGGAAGCCAGCGGCCCGATGGACCCCGCTAACATCCAGAAAAACAGTTGGCGTAGCCGGGAAGACATCGTCTATGCCTGCAATGCGCTGTTCACTAATGCCTTCCCGGAGATTGCGGAGCCGGCTGTTGTACTGGAGCCCGTCCGCTTGCGCTCCGGTTCTCCCTTTGCACCTGCGGAAAGCGCCCAAATGGCCGAACGCTCCGGCATTATCCACTGGCATTTTGAGCTGGAAGGCAAGGCCCGCTACGCTAAATCCTGGAACCAGGCGGTGGTAGCGAAGGCCGTCCGTGAGCTACTCGACAGCCCCCCACCCTGCCGCCCCAAGGGCAGCGAAGGGGAACGCTCCCTGTTACCCGGAGACATTGCGATCCTCTGCCGCTCCAACTACGGTTGTGTTGCCATGGCAGAAGCACTCGCCGCCCAGGGCCTCCCCGCGGCCATTGCCCGTACGGGCCTGCTGGATACCGCCGAGGCGCATCTCCTGCTCGCCTGCCTGAAGTATATGCTCAACCGGCAAGACAGCCTCTCTATCGCCGAAATTCTTCTCTTTGGCCAGCGCTATGGCTTACCCGACATTATCGAGAAACGGCTGGATTGGCTGGAATACTACGACGCGCTGTCGCCGGAGGAAAAACGTAAAGCCATTCGCTGGGGGCACGACGAAGTCCTCATTAAACCCCTCAACGAATTGCGGGCAGCGACTTACGAACACTCCACCAGTGAGATGATCAACCTGCTGTTAGAACGGCTGGACCTGCGTCGCACCATTGTCGCCTGGGGCGACGGTGAACAACGGCTCAGCAACATCGATGAACTCCGTCGCCTGGCCACCGCCTACGAAGACAATTGCCACCGGCAACACCGGGCTGCGTCCCTTGGCGGTTATCTGCTTTACCTGGACGAATTGCTGCGCGGGCAACGCGATCAACAAGGTGCCAGCGAACGAATGGACGCCGTCAATGTATTGACCTACCACCGGAGCAAAGGCCTCGAATGGCCAGCAGTGGTAGCGATGGACCTGGACCAAAAGCTACGGGCTGATGTCTGGGGCATCACCATCGTATCGGAGACCGAAGAAGTGGATCTAGACAACCCTCTGGCGGGCCGCTGGCTCAAGTACTGGGTTAATCCCTACGGCAAATTGACCAGTGGCGTTCCCTGGCTGGAGGCGCTATCCGAAAGCATGTGGCAAGACTCCGCCACGGAAGAAGCCATGGCCGAAGAAGCCCGTTTGCTTTACGTCGGGTTTACGCGTGCTCGGGACTACCTCATCCTGCCCACCGCTAAACCCGGGGCGCCCTGGCTTGATCGGGCCTACTCGCGGGGCGGCGGCGCGATCCCGGTGCTCGACGCCCACACTTCGGATGCCCCCTTTGATTGGGATGGCCACGAAGTGACGAAGTATACCCAGACCTGGACGGAGCCCAGAAACCTGCCCGCAGGCGAACTAAGTTATCAGCCCATTCCCTTCCTGGAAGGTCCGCGCGCTGGCCGACAGACCATTGAGCCTGCGACCATTACGGAGCCTTGGCTACTCACTACTTTTGGTGGAGGGAGC
>CALIGP010000214.1 GCA_938021455.1 uncultured Lewinella sp.
AAAAGATCGCGATTGATGCGCTGTGTAGCGGACAATTTTTCCTCTTCCGGAACTCGTTGACGAAGGGCTTTAAGTTCCGTCGCCTCCCACTGAATGTTGGCCTCCGATTGGGTGCCCCAGCTGTCGCCCTGGCTTGCGCCACGCCATTCTCCGAATTCTTGCATAACGGCTTCCAGCCGACTCGAATCGGATTGCGCTAATAAGAGAGAGAAGGGGAGGAGCGCGAGGACAAAAAGGAACGGACGAATCATGGGATTAAGGTAAGCCAAATTGAAAGGGTAACCAAAGCTGTTTCGCAAGCTCAGGCCCGGAGGGCCGCCTCCCGTAGCGATGGATGACCGAGTCGGCAAAGCCGACGAGGGAACCCATCGTTTTCGTTGGTTTCATGTATATCTCCCATCCTGGTTCATCGATGGGCTTCTTTCGGACCTGCGGTCCTTCAGTCGGCCATCGCTACTGGTAGATGTCCCTCCGGGACTAGGTCATCTTTCCACCTAACCGTATCTTCACCTTACCATGCCCCAGTACCTAGCCCACCTCCTCGTCGGCATCGTCGTCTTTCAGTTTCTCGCCTTTGGCGGGATCTTGCTGCTGTTGCGCGGAGGGAAGCCGCTGCTTCGGAAGCTGCTGGGGCTGTTCTTTATTGTTTTTGGGTTGGTGATTCTGGACGTGAGTGCGCAGGTCTCCGAGTTTTACCTCGATCACCCGGGCTACGCTTATTGGCTCAATGCTTTGCCACTGCTCTTTGGTCCACTGGTATACCTGATTACAAAGTCGAGCTTGTACGAAAACTACCGACTCAGCCGAAGAGATTGGCTACATTTCTTTCCAATGGTGTTGGTCTTTACTTTTTCGGTTATTACTTACCAACTGGTGCCCGAAGCCGTGCGAATGGAGTGGCAGGATGAATCCCGGAAGTCCGGAACCCTGGCGACTCTGATGGTCGGTTTGCTTATTCTTGGATCTATTGTAGCCTATCTTCTCCTGTCTTTACGGTTGCTGTGGAATTACCGTCAGGAACTTCGACAGCAATACTCTTCCCTGGAAGCAAAGAACCTCTCCTGGCTCGGTCGTTTCATTTATGGCTTTGCGGGGGTCATCGTTTTTTCGATCCTTATTCAGGTGGCTAGCTTCGGAGCTAAGAATCAGGAATGGGTCGTTTCGCTATGCATGATCCTCGTCTTTTTATTACTGGGCATGATCTTCTACAACGTTTACCATGGCGTACGGGAAAGTCGCTTGTTTGCGGGACTAACACCGCCTGAAGACCTTCCCCGGAAATCAACAAGCGTCCGCGATACGAGTAGGGAGGACCGGGTAACGGCCTACCTGCGCGAAGAACAGCCTTACCTCGAAGCCGACCTCTCCCTCGCGGAGCTGGCCGAGCGACTGTCAATGCCATCTCGGGAACTCTCCGAAACAGTCAATGCCGGACTGGCTGAGAATTTCTTCGACTTTATCAACGGTTACCGGATTGAGCACGCCAAGGGCCTGCTCACCGATGGAACGGACGAAAAAAGAACCGTTCTGGAAGTAATGTACGCCTCCGGTTTTAACTCCAAATCGAGTTTTAATACCGCTTTTCGTAAGTATACGGGAATGACGCCTTCGGCCTGGAGGAAGTTTCAAGGTTCTGTTAATCAATAGTTTGTAAGAAGTTCGACTTTGTAAGCCGGAAGTCGAACGTTTTTTACGGGAGAGAATGGTTCGACTTTACGAAGTCGGTCGACTGGCCTGAAGCACGGTCCGATGTTTGTGGAAACAAAAGACAAATACCATGCAACTTTCTCGAAATCAATTCCTCGGACTTCTCTTTATCATCTTCGCGTCTTCGCTCTTCCTTTCGCCCAAATGGTTTACTGCCGTAGCGGTCTGGGTTCACTTTCCTGCACTACTCTTACTGACGCGTGAGGGGGGTAAACGTTGGTGGCTGGCGAGCTACGTCGTTATGGTTGCCGCAAGCGTCATTGGCCAACTGGGCGTTTTCCCGATGCCGATCGGGTCACTTCTCTTTTTCATGGTGTTGGCGAACCTGTTTAATCTAATCCCACTGCTGGCGGATCGCTTCGTTCACAAACGAGTACCTGGCTGGGCATCAACGCTCGTCTTCCCCGTAGTGGCTACTCTGTTGGATGTATTTGCGGCCAACGGGCCGCAGGGTACCTGGGGGAACGCGGCTTACACTCAGTTCCACTTCCGGCCATTGATGCAGCTGGCGGCGGTAACGGGTATCTTCGGCATTAACTTTCTGTACTACTGGTTTGCTTCTTCGGTAGTAACACTGCTAAGTGGCGCAAAAAGTTGGAAGCCAATTCTCCCCTGGGGACTGACCTTTGTAGTGGTGATGGTTTTTGGTGGACTTCGCCTGGCTGCGCCATCGAGTGACGGCAAGGCAACGAGCCTAGCAGCCATCCACTTGAGTAATGACGGCGTGTACGAAACGATGTACACCGCTGCCTTTGATTCCGTGATCAGAATGCCGGAGGAGATGAACTTTACGGACGAGGTCCTCGAAGAACTCAACCGGGGAATGACCGCCTTTATGGCGGACGCCGAAGGCGAGCAGTTTCGCAGCGTTCACGCCCGGATCGATAGTATGCAGGCAGCTTACTTCACGGCGAGCCGAGAAGCGGCCCGGGGAGGGGCGAAGCTGATCAGCTGGTCCGAAGCCGCCATCCTGACTACCAAAGAACGAGAAGCAGAACTACAGGAGCGGGCCGCTCACTTTGCTGATGAGGAGAATATTTACCTGCTCTATCCCACCGCCGTTTTCCACGCTGAGAAGGTAGGCGTAGCCGATGTTTTTATCGAAAACAAGGTGCTGACCTTTGGGCCGGAGGGCCAGCTGCTCAACGAATATTTCAAGAACATCCCCGTGATGGGCGTGGAGCCTTCCTTCCCCGGTGATGGTGTGGTGCCGGCCATCCCCACCACTTTCGGTAATATCTCTCCCCTGATCTGCTACGATGCTGACCATCCTCAACTTGTTGATCAGACCAGCACCAACGGTACCGCCCTGATGGTTGTCCCCACCGGCGACTGGGATGCCATCGCTCCCTTTCATACCTATATGGCAGCCGTACGCTGCATCGAAAATGGGGTCGGTATGCTAAAAGCCACTAATCATGGCCTCAGTGCTATTATTGATAATCGGGGCAATATTGTCACCTCCGCAACTCTTGATAGTGATCAGCAGGTGTTAGTCGGAGAACTACCTCTGGAAACCGTGCCTACTCCTTACACCACGACGGCGATGATCTTCGTCGTTGGCCTTCAGCTACTATTCCTTGCGGGCTTGTTGCTATTGGTTTACCGGGGGATTTTGGCCCTGAGAAAGCGATGGATCGCCCGTCAGCTTAGCCCAGCCTAAAGTCTGGCGGGTAATTTCTTGTAGCGATGTTCTGATTGGTTGGTGTAACCGATCAATCAGAACATCGTTTTTGCTGTAGATTCCCTATTTTTGAAGTATGCTCCCAACACCTAAACTACCCGAAAAAATTACAACTGCATCCCCTTCCACGCCTCAGCGTGGGGCCCCTTTCTATATGGCCTTGATAGCAATTTTTATCTCTTTAGTGGGGACATTTGTCTCCGTCTTCGAAGCAAAAATTTTGCGAGAGCAGCAAACGATTATGTCGGAGGAAAAAGAGGCGTCCGTTTGTCCTTACCTAAGTGAGAATGGTAACATAAATATGACAGCAGAAGGGACTTTCTTTTCTTTAGATTTGACCAACGAGGGAGTCGGCCCCGCACTGTTAGGAGATATTTCACACACCGTTGGGGAAAAATCTGGGGCGATCTTATCTGTTTTGTCTGAGTTAAAAGATAAGTACCCAAAAATGACCTTTATACTGAAAAAGAGTTTTAACGGAAAGAAAAAGGTAATCGGGGAGGGAGAAACCGTAAATATATACGAGTTGCTGATCATCAATGGGGGAGACCTTACTCTCCAGGCTCAGGTAATCGACGATATAAAATTCACGTATTGCTACTGTTCCATCTACGGAGATTGCTGGTCGTCCGATGGCGAACGCCTTGCCGGAAATGAAACCTGTAGCGGCCGCGACTATCTCCGCTGAGCCCTTACCGTCGCCACCGCCTCCACCGCCACCGCAGAGAGAATTAATGCACCGCCGAGAACGGCTGACAAGCCGGGGATTTCTTTAAAGAAAAGCATCCCTAACAGGATGCCGTAGACGGGTTGTACACACGTGAGCAGACTTACGGTGCTTACGGAGAAATACCGGAAACAAGCCAATAGTAGGGTATGTCCAATGGCGGTAGTTAGTAGCCCTAAGCCAAGGATGTAAGGGATCGCTTCGGTCGTTGGTACAGCGTCAAAAAAGAAGAGTGCTGGCAGTAAGCAGATGGCCGTGATGGCGGTCTGATAAGTCATCATCACCGAGCCCTGAATGCTGTCTACCTGGGTTTTCATCAGAATGTTGCGCAGAGAGTAGACTAGGGCGGAGCAGAGGCCAAGGACCAGGCCAAGCGTTGCCCCGTCTTTAAGACTAAAGCTTGGCGCTAGGAAATAGATGCCCACGATGACGAGTCCGGCCAGGAACAGGTGTCGGACTTGAAAACGTTGCTTCAGTAATAGAGGCTCCAGCAGTGTCGTCATGGCCGGATAGGTGAAAATCGAGAGCATACCGATGGCTACGCTAGATAGCTTGAGGGCGTAGAAATACAGCACCCAGTGAGCCATCATCAATACGCCGGATAGCACAACGAGCCCTCGTCGTTTGGGGTCTTCAATCCGGAAACTAAAGCCCTTCCAGCGGCAGAAAATAGCCAGTAAAACCATGGCGATAGCCGCTCGCCACCATACCGCCGGGATGGCGTCTAATGGCACAAAACGACCAAGCATGCCGGAGGTGCCAATAAAGATCATTGCAAGGTTGATCTCCAGTAACTGGCGGGAGGTGGAAGGGTGGCTGATGGGAGGGAAATTAAGTTGGGCACTTCGGCAGGCTCAGTGGGGGCCGCCGGAGCGCGGGTGCAAAGAAAAGATCTTAGAGAGCAGGGGGGGGAGAGCCTTGGTCGCTTCGTGACGATGGTTTATAGCACCAACATCTTCGCCACCAGCAACAGCCCGATACCAATCGGAATAATGTACTTATAGGCAATGGTCAGCCGGCTGCGCCACGCAGCCGAAACGATATGTCCGCCGATTTCGAGTTCTGTGAAGAAACCGTCCAGCGTCCAGCGACGCAGAAGGTAAACGCAAAGTAGCAGCGTGCCGACCAGCAGCAGGATACTACCAAACCACTCGAGCAAGAAGTTGAAGTAGCCCATGCCAGGGTCGCCCATGCCGGCGAAGTTGGTCAGCCATACTGGCCCGTCGCTGGCGCAGGAAATAACAACGGGAATGGAGAGGAAAAAGACAAGTACGCCCAGGGCGAAGCCCGTTACCCGCCGAGACCAGCCCCGCTGCGTGGTTAATGCCCGTAGCGCCGGTTCAAACAGCGACACGGCTGACGTCAGAATTGCCACCCCCAATAACACAAAAAAGGTAAGCCCCACCCACTGCCCCGCAGAGCCGTAAGTCTTGAAGATCTCCACCAGATTGATGAACACTAGTGGCGGACCGCCGTAAATGTCTCCTTCGATGTTACCCAGCAAGGGCACGACGAGTAAAGCCCCCAGGATGGCCACTACCGTGTCCAGGTGTACAATGGTTGGCGCGTGATTAAGCACATTCGCCTTGCGGTCCAGGTG
>CALIGP010000215.1 GCA_938021455.1 uncultured Lewinella sp.
GTAACGAAGTTTGTGGCTCTCCATATCGTACTCCGCCACGAAGAAGGTGATAAATCGCTCTCCCTGGGTAATCTCGTATACTGCCTTGTTAATCTCAATGACGAATTCCCGGAGGCTGGATCGCTTCTTGATCAGCGTATGAAAGTTCGCCTGAAAGTTAGCCATCAGCAGGGCGGCAGACACCCCCTTCCCGGTAACGTCTCCAATACAGAAGACGAGTTTACCGTCTTCGAATTCCTGGAAATCAATGTAGTCTCCCCCTACACCAAGTTTCGGCTTGTAGATCGTATCGATCTCGTATTGATCCGTAATCGGGAACAATTCAGGTATCAGCATTTTCTGCACCGTAGCGCCCAGATCAAGATCGGCTTCCAGCCGTTCCTGTTCCAGTTGCCGACGGAAGAGACGCTTATTTTCAATCGCTACTGCGATCACATTCGTGATGGTGGTGATGATTTGTACCCGCTCGAACATGTCATCTTCCTGTTCAAACTTACCAATGAGGATGTAGGCAATGGGCCGTTCCTTGTGCAAGACAGGCACCACGTGCTCAAACTGTGCGATGAAGGTGGGGTTACTACCCTCAATTAGTCCCGGACGGGTAAATCTCCCGAGGGCTGTCCCCAGGTTAACCGCAGGCAGCGGCGCATCGGACTGGCCGATCTGAGTTGCCAATACCCATTCTACGTCGTTTTGGCTGTTGCGAACCAACAACACCATCTTAGTGACCCCTAATTCCTTCCGCAGAAACGCACGGTACATATCAAAAAGATCCTCCGCAGCAACGTTGTTGTTGATCGCCTGCGTGATCTGCAGCAAGCGACGCACCTGCAGCTGCCGCAGGTGTAGCTCGCGCTCTAGTTTTTCCGTCCGGTTGAATGGGTGAATCATCGGGCGGTAAATATAGGCACAGCAAGGGGAGATAGTACGTAAGGAGAATTGTTTTTTGGGGCGCGGGACCGCAGGTGCAATGAGCCCCTACCCTCGGCTTCGCCTCGGTCCCCAAAGGGGATTGGCTGGAAGAGCAAAGAAGAAAAACAGCCAACTGCCTCAAAGTCCCCTTAGGTAACGGTTTTTTACCTCACCACCATCTTCTCCACCATTACCGCTCCTTTCACCGTTTGTATAACAACTAAATAAGCCCCAGACCGCAAATTGGGCAATCGGGTAGCAATCTTCGCTGATGGAACAAAGGTGCGCTCAAACAGCTGCCGTCCGCTCCCGATTTCAAAGACACCAACCGTCTTGATGCGTTCTTCCGGCAAGGCTAAGTGCTTTGCTTTCAATAGCGCTCTCTTGCACCTGCGTTCGCGCCCTATCCCGGACTATCTGACTCCTTGACTATCTTACTGCTTGACTCCCTAACTATACCCAATCGCCACCGCCACCAGCAGTCCCACCCAGGCCCAGACCAGCAGCATCCCCGTCAGCGGCAGCGCAAAGCGCAGCCAGCGATCAAAAGGTACCCGGCAAAGCGACAGCATCGCCACTAAGCCCCCCAGGGAAGGATTGAACAGATTCGTCACCCCGTCTCCGATCTGGAAGGCGAGAATGGAAATCTGGGGGCTCAGCCCCAGCGCCTCCCCCAGCGGGATCATCACCGGAAGAGTTGCCATCGCCTGCCCGCTACCGGACGGAATGAGCAGGTTCAAACCGCTCTGCCCGATGGACATCCCCACCGCAGATGCATAGGTCGGCAAACCACTCAGTGCCTGCGCCAGCCCGTGGCTGATCGTATCCTGTATTTGCCCCTGCTCCATGATGACACTGACGGTAGTCGCCATGCCAATGATGAAAGTCGCCGGGGCCATCTGAGCGATGGACTTAAAGCCCGCCTCCGTCACCTCCCGGCCAGAGAGGCCGCTCGTCAGGGCGCAAACCACCATCACCATCAGGAAGATGGCGGAGGTATCATTGATGTGCAGCTCCCACTTGAAGACACCGTAGAGGACGACGCCCAGTCCGGCCAAAAACACCGTTAGCAGCCACCAGTTTCGGGGCGTGATGCTATACTCGTTCAGCGGTTTACTCAGCTTCATGCCCGAAACATCCAATCCCCGGCCAATGCCACTCTCCGGGTCGGCCTTCAGCCGCCGGTAATAACGAACGTTGTACCAGGCCATTAGCAGCAGCCCGCCAGCACAGACTATTGAACGCAGCTCCCACCCGCTAAACAACGGTAAATCGGCAATCAGGTGCCCGTTTCCTACGGTGTAGAAATTGATCGGAGACAGGCCGAAGGCGACCGTCATCCCACCGATACTAACACCCGCAGCTAATATCAAATCTCCGCCCAGCGCCAGCATCACCACCGCTGCAATAGGGATCGTCGCAATGTTATTCTCGTAGCCCACCATGATGCCCAGCGCGCCGTACACGAAGGTCAGCAGCACGATAAGTAACTCCGCACGCCGGTCGCCCATCCGGCTAACCACCTTACCGACCACATTCTCAATCGTCATCGTTGCCTCCAGAATGGAAAACATCAAGGCGCTGGCCAGACAGATAAAAATGATGGGTGTCGCCCGCTTGTACCCGTCCGGGAAGGCGCGGAAGATGTCGAAAATATTGAGCGGCGTTGACGTCACCTCGTGATAACTTCCCGGCACTACGCGCATCCGGCCGTTAACCTCCAGGCGCTCATACAGCCCCGCCGGTAACAACCAGGTCATGGCGCCAACCGCCAGCACGATGAGCATTAGCATAATCAGCGGAGACGGGATGCGGGCGTACCAGGGGCGGGACATGGGTGGGGAGTTTGCGCCGAATGTACGAAAAGGGATGGAAGGCCTTATTTATTTCCCGACACATGTGACTATGGTTGGGACGTTTTTAAAAATTTCATAACTCCCTGATTTTTGTTGTACCCCGGATGGGGTCCAACATCCTTATCCCCGGGTGCCAACCCGGGGTAAGGAGAATGGTTCACCGGTCATTACGGCGCCCAGCGCCGTATTCCTTAACACAGCGGCATCCTAACCACGGGTAAGATCGCTTCGCTCCCTCACCCGGGGTTAAGGCTG
>CALIGP010000216.1 GCA_938021455.1 uncultured Lewinella sp.
TCGGTGATGTTGATGAGCAGGTCTCCAGCGGGGCCGCCACGGCGCCCAGCGTTGCCTTTGCCGCGCATGCTAAGCTGTTGCCCTTCTTCTACGCCTGCGGGGATGTTGACTTCGATGGTGTCTTCGCCATACTCCCGGCCTTCTCCTTTACAGTTGGAGCAGGTAGATTTAATCTGAGTTCCGGCACCGGAACAGGTCGGGCAGGTTGTCGTCGTCGCCATTTGACCCAGGAAGGTAGATCGTACTTGACGAACTACTCCGGCACCACCACAGGTGGTACAGGTACTGACGCTGCTAGCGTCTTTAGCGCCGTTACCGTTACAGGTACCGCAGGTTTTTTGCCGTTTTACTTTGATGCGTTTGGTGACACCTGCAGCAATTTCTTCCAGCGTGAGGCTTACTTTAATGCGGAGGTTAGAGCCGCGCTCTCCGCGGGCCTGCCGGCGGGCTCCGCCGCCGCCGCCGCCAAAGAAGGTGCCGCCACCGCCGCCGCCACCAAACATGTCGCCGAACTGAGACATAATGTCCTCCATGGTCATCCCACCGGGGCCACCGCCACTAAAGCCACCTTGTTGGCCCATGCCCGCGTGACCGAACTGGTCGTAGCGAGCCTTTTTGTTGGGGTCACTCAGAACGTCATAGGCCTCGGCAGCTTCTTTGAACTTATCTTCCGCAGCCTTATCGTCCGGGTTCTTATCCGGGTGATACTTCATGGCCAGCTTACGATAAGCTTTCTTCAGTGCTTTTTCGTCGGCACCTTTCGCCACCCCCAGAATTTCGTAATAATCTCTCTTTGCCATCTTTGTTGTTGCTAAATGTTGGTAAAAACGATCCGTCAAAAGCGGATTTAAGGGGGGCTACTTGCCTACGACTACTTTGGCATGACGGACGATCTTACCGTTGAGGTAGTATCCGTTTTCGGTGGTGTCCACAATCTTTCCCGCCATATCTGGGTGAGGAATTTCAGTAATGGCCTCGTGTAGGTCTGCGTCAAAGGTTTCTCCGTTGGACACCATGGGCTTCAAGCCCTGGCCTTCCAGGGATTTAAACAGCTTCTTGACGATGAGGCCGACGCCACTGTCCCAGACCTGCTTGGTGGCTTCATCACTTTCTGCCTGCTTCTGAGCGCGGTCGAAATCATCAAGTACGGGCAATAGAGCCATCATCGTCTTGCGGCCAGCCGTTTCCATCAGGTCTAGCTTCTCCCGCTGGCTACGGCGTTTGTAGTTCTCAAACTCTGCATAGAGGCGCAGATGGCGGTCGTCTTTTTCGGCGAGCTGCTTCTCCAGATCAGTCACGACATTCTCCTGTTCCGTATCTGTGCTTTCTTCAGCATGGGCATCAAGCTCTTCTTCCACGCTATCTCCAAGCGTATGCTCTTCTGGCTCTGCACCAGCATTTTCTAGCAGCTCATCGTCGACGATCGGATCGTTGGCTTTCTTCTTAGACATTCTGAATAGATTTTTCATTGGTATAAGGGACCTGCAAATGTAGGGCCATTGGGCCAGAAAGCCACTTTGTCAGGTCGGGATGGCAAAAGCTGACAGGGTGGGGGAGAGCGGGTAGTATGGTCGTGTTGTGATCGATAGTAATGTAGAAGCAAAAATGAAGGGTTTTCGAATAAATATTTGGTGACAAAGTATCATTTAGAGAGGTGTAAGAAGGGCCATGGACCAGACGTAATTGATCTAAGGCTGACAGGCTGGCGGAGAGCGGTTTTGTTAGATAAGCTTGGTTCCTTTAGTGGGGTGTTTTTGGGGCGCGGGACCGCAGGTGTAAGGGAAGTCGGAAAGAGCAATGGGAGGACTTTAAGTTTTGCTAGAACCTTGCACGGTTTGGGCATCGCACCTGAGTTTTTGTGGCAGAGCACCGAGTGTGATTTGCAGCCTTCTTTTTCGATTAGTCAGAAACTAAAAAAGCGATCAACTTCAACTCCAGGCGGTCTACCTGAAAGTTAAAGCTGATCGCTTTTGCTAGCATTGAAAATAGGTTCCTAACTCGGAAGCTTACTTCCCATCCCCCGCCTCAGATTCCGGGACCTCACAGTTCCCTTCGTTGTACTCGGTTACGGCTGCGGCGATGTCATCAATGTTCCGGCGGAACTCGCCGGAGGCGACGCGTTGTTCCAGCCCCGCACAGCCGGTGAAGACCTTAGCGAAGGCTTTCTTCCAGTTCAGCCAGCGGGTGTTGGTGACGGAGAGGGAGATTAGCTTGCCGTCTTTGGGTTTGAGAAACTCTACTTCCAGACCGCCGGCGTCGGGGTAGGAAGGGACGTATTCGAGGTATTGCATGCGGGGGCCGTCAAGGAGAACGCGCATGAAGTTGAGGCGCCCCTGCAGGCCACCTTTGTCGGCATACTTCTCGACGATGTAATGCAGCCCACCGAAGCCGAAGCCATCGACTTTATTGACCTCAATGGCTACTTCCTGTTCATTACCATCAATGAAGCGGAAATTGGGGCGACCCATAAGTTTGACATCAACATTTTCCTGAATGATGACCCGGCCAGCCTTACGCTGCCCTCCGGTAGTAACGTAGGCCTGTAGGGTGTCAAATACGGGCTTGAAGGGTTCAGGCATGCCGTAGGTTACGCCAGAAGGTCCAGTGGCTTGAGATATGTCGCGCAGGGCGAAGTGGCGGGTCTGGCCCGGGTAAGCAGGTAGTTCCGTGCTGAGTTTCTCGGCGGAACGGCTAAGAGAGCGGCTACGACTTTTGTTCCATTTAACGTTGTCAACCAGGCGCTTGCTGAAGTCCATGGCAGTGCCAGGGGTTTCCATTAGCATCTGAGCGGTAGCCAGGTTGTAAGCGGCGCAGTGGTGGTAACGCTGGGTCTTTTTGTTGTCGGCCGGGTAGGCAGACATCTGTTCTTTCCAGAAGGCAAGATGTGGCTCCAGGGCGGTAGCCAGGTAGGCTTTGGGTAAGGGAGCGTTAGAGTCGATGGTGTCGAACACGGCTTTAGCGGCGGTGGCGTTTTCCAGCCACAGGTCAGCGTTTTCGGCTTTCTTCCCTTTGGGGTATTCGAAGTAGAAGTAATCCTTTTTTTCCTGGATGTCGATCTGTCCACGCAACTGGGCATTGAGACTGTTGACGTAGGAAGAAAGCTGCTTCTTTTGCAGGTCTAGGTAGGTCTTGGAACGCTTCTCGTACCACTCTTTGGTCAAGGCGCTGCGGCTGGAGTAGGTCCGACTACCGGAAGGGTAGCGGATCACGGCGTCATCGGCTCCGACGACGGACTCGAAGATAATGCCTCCGTCGGGATCCAGAACTTCCATCACAACGGGAAAGGTATAAGTTCCTTCTACCCAGTAGACGGTCTTCTTCTCCACCGTTCCGTCCTTCTTTTTCGTTTCGGTGGTCTTGGAGCGGGTCTTTACGTCGGCCGTGCGAAAGCGGTCAACTTTATAGGAGACGAGCAGGTGACCGCCCGCAGCGAGCGCGCGGTAGTTCCGCATTTTAAGACGGCCCTTCAACCCAAGTTTGGTGTAGCCCGCCCGGCTTACCATGCGGTAAGGGTCGGATACCCGGGTGGAGAAGGTCGTGTAAGCCGCTGGTAGCTCCTGCGCCGGCATGACCTGATGGGGAACGGCGAAACGAAGCTCACCAATACGCTGGGCAGAAAGAAAAAGACTGACGTTGAGGCATAGAAATGCCAGGAGTAGGGTAAATCTCTTCATAGATGTGTGTTTGAAAATAGAGTGGTTGAAAAAGTAGGGTGGGTGTTTATCTCTGTTACATCAAAGATACGACAAAATTACATAATGTCCAAATTTTGATTATAAAAATAGGCAATGTAATTAAAAGAGTTACACGTTGCTTACCCTCCTGACTTTGTTATGAGGGCAGGTTTTGGGCGCGGGGCCGCAGGTGCAGTAAAAGTTGTTAGGCAAGGCGCATGGTATCATCTGCCGTCCTTGCTTATTAACCCTCTTTGCACCTGCGGCCGCGCCCTGATCAGCCCGTCCGTATTATCGCCATCCGCAACTTTTTACACCAGCATTGAAATTTACTATCTGACTATCTGACTCCCTTACTGTTTGACTATTATCTTCGCGCCTTCTAAAGATATAAGGACATGATCCACCGCCAGGAAATCACCGAGCTACTCAAATCACCGCCCATTGGGGAGGACGTCACTGTAATGGGCTGGGTCCGCGCCTGGCGCGGCAACCGGTTTATGGTTTTGAATGATGGCTCTGGTCCTGAGACGCTGCAGATCGTCGTTAATGGAGAGGACTTTCCGGAAGAGACCATCCGTGCCATCGGCTTCCACGCCTGTGTAGGGGTAACCGGTGAACTGATTGAAAGCCAGGGAGCCGGCCAGGCCGTTGAAGTGATCGCTAAAGAGATCACTATTTATGGTGGGACCGACCTTAGCGAATACCCGCTACAAGCCAAGTCGCAGACCATGGAGTTTCTGCGCGAGAACGCTCAGTTTAGGATGCGAACGAACACCTTCGCAGCTGTCTTCCGCCTGCGGCAT
>CALIGP010000217.1 GCA_938021455.1 uncultured Lewinella sp.
ACGCGGAGCGTTTTCACTAGCCCCTCTCCGTCAAGCCGGAGGCGAGACTTACCGGAGAGGGGTTGGGGAGAGGTTTCCTGAAGCCCCCTCTGCCGGGCCAGAGCTGGCGATTAGCGTCAAAAAAGCGACACGGGCTTTCCCCTACAGGCGGAACACCCTAGGCCATGCCCTGTGCCTACAAGCTGGTCTCTTCAGAGGCCCGATTTTTCTGGAATCGCTGGTGAAAATGAAGGGAACCCCCTGGGCTTAGACACACTCTTACCCCAGTCCCTCTAGAAATGGAACAAAGGCGCACTGTCCTAATTCCTCTTCGCTCCATTCGGTCTCACTGAGGCGTCGGATTTTCAGTAGGGTCTGTTCTTTGCCTTCCGGACCGACGGGGATGATCATAATGCCGCCAACCTTTAGTTGTTCGCGGAGAGCGGGTGGGACCACGGTAGCACCAGCGGTGGCCATGATGCGGTCAAAGGGGGCCATCTCGGGCAAACCTTTTGTGCCATCACGCAGGTAGGCCCGGATGCGTCGGTCGAGCTTAAGTTTCTTGAAGGTCAGTTTGGCCTGTCGGTATAATGGCTTGTGGCGCTCAACGGTAAATACTCGTCCACCCAAAAGAGAAAGCACGACGGCCTGATAGCCGGAGCCCGTTCCAATCTCCAGTACGTGCTGACGGGGTAGTAGCTCTAGTTGACTACTCTGCCAGGCGACGGTGCTGGGCTGGGAGATCGTTTGCTCGCAGTCAATGGGGAAAGGCTCGTCCTGATAAGCCCAACCGTGGAAAGAGCTATCCAGAAACACGTGGCGGGGAACGTTGGCCATCACGTCCAGTACCTTACTATCGTATTGGCCGGTCGCCCGCAGTTCATCGATGAGTTGGCGGCGTTGGCCACGGTGGAGGAAGCTATCCATTGTTTATGGTTAATCGTGAATTCGTAGCAAGATACGAATTTTACCATTAAATGTTTGCTTATAGCTGCCCGGCCAGGTCGGCCGGAGAGTAATGCACGTTTTTCAGCACCTTTCGGTCGTCTGTCCTGTATACCAGGAATACGTCTCCAGAGGGTTCTATTGTCCCTGTTTGCCCCTGTTTTTCGTAGTGAGCCACGGTTTCTTCGGCTTCCTGCATGGTGGCGCAGGTTTTACTCATGTTGCTGCGGTGAACCTCTTCGAATAGCGCACGGAATTTCTCTCCCAAACCAAATTCTAAGATGGCACCACTCAGTACGTACTGGATATCGGCAAAGGCATCCGCGGCTTCTACTAGATCGTCATTTTCGATGGCTTCGGCTAACTCCTCCAGTTCCTCGCGAAGTAGATTAAGTCGGAGCCGACACCGGTCTGTATTTGGAATTTGGGGCGTGTCTAAAACGGGTAGATGAAAAGTCCGGTGGAATTCGGCAACATCGTTGAGTGCGTCAGGGGAGGTCATGGGGAATTATTTTGGGCGAATATAGTAACTGGTCTATTGGGGAGACCCCGTAGGGGTCAAACATTCTTAGCCCCGGATGAAGCCGCAGACGTAGTCTGCAGCGCAATCCGGGGAGCCCGAGCGCAAAGCGCGAGCCATGCAACGCCCCATTGCTCCAAAGCTTTCCTCGCACCTGCGTGCGCGCCACCTAGAATTCCTTCTTCCCAGCCACAAAGGTTCCCAACACCTCCGTGTCCATAATCTCCCCATCTGGGCAGCTCAGTAGGTTTTTAGACAGCAGTACAAAGTCTGCCGCCATTGTAGGCGCCAGCGTACCGCGTACGTCCTCCTGAAAAGCGGCAAAAGCACAAGCCGCCGTATAGCTGTGCAGCCCTTCCACTCGGCTCATTTTTTGCTCCGGGAAAAAGATGGCCTTGCCGTCCACCCGTGCCCGCGTAACGCTGGCGTAGAAACTCTCAATTGGGTCTACGTCCTCTACTGGTGCATCGGTTCCGTTGGTGACTACAGCTCCGGCATCCAGCAGACTCCGCCAGGGGTAGGCTCCGCTGGCCGCCCGTTCCGTTCCTAGCCGATTCTCCGCAAAAAGGGCGTCAGAAGTACAGTGAATTCCCTGCATGCTGGCAATCACGCCCAGTTCGGCGAAGCGTGGAATGTCCGTGGGGTCAATGTGCTGCGCGTGCTCGATCCGCCAGCGCCGGTCATTATCTTTTTCCAGGTGCTTTCCCATTACGTTGAGCGTTTCCCGGTTAGCCTTATCCCCGATGGCGTGCACGCAGAGTTGCATGCCATGCTCTTTGGCGAGCCCGGCGATACTGTCCATCGTTTCCACCAGGGTCGTGTTCTGTCCCACAAAGCCCGGATTGTCAAAGTAAGGCTCAATCAACCAGGCACCGTAGCTACCCAAGGCACCGTCCAACTCCGTTTTGATGGCGGCACAGGTGAAGCGATCGCCGTAGTGCGGCAGCCCGTCCATATTACCGTCCATTTCGTTGAAGGAGTGCCGGAGCATCACCCAAAGGTTAAGCCGCAGGCTATCTACCTCGTCCAGTTCTTTATACCAGTCTAATTCGCGGTATTTCGTTCCCGCATCCTGAAAGCTGGTAATGCCTTTTTTCAGGCATTCATTCTGGGCCTCCGTAATCCCCGCCAGCCATTCGCTTTTACGTGACTCCGGGGTCATTGTTTGTACCCAATTTTGGTAGGCGTCCGTGATCAGATCCATGGCGCGTTCTTCAAAAACGCCGGTGGGGTCGCCGGAGGCGTCCCTCAGTACCCGGCCGCCACGTGGATCGGGGGTTTCACGGCTGACGCCCGCAATCTCCATGGCCTTTTTGTTGGCGAACAGACCATGTCCGCTGGCGTGTCTGAGCACAACGGGGTGGTTCTGCGTGAGTCGGCTGAGTTCGTCATGAACGGGGTAACCGCCTACGCTGTGATCGTGGGGCTTGTCCCACTTTTCCTGGTGCCAGCCCCGGCCGCTGATCCAGTCGCCTTCGGGGGTGATCTCGGCCCGTTCACCGACCATGGCGACGATCTCGTCCCAGTTTTTAGACCGTAAAAAATTGAGGTTGCGCAGCGAACTGCCCAGGCCGCTGAAGTGCGCATGCCCCTCGATAAAACCGGGCATCAGGAAGTTGCCGTTGGCGTTCAATCGCTCGGTTTTTTCCGTAACCTGGCTCGCCCAGCGGCTGGTGTCGTTGCCGACTTCGAGTACCTTCCCCTCCTGGCTAACAAGCATGGCTGTGGCGCAATGATCATCAGCGGCGGGGACTTCCACGCCCGGGCAGTCTACGCCGGTCCAGATGCGGGCGTTAAATACAAGTAAACTGGCTTCGTTGCCCGTTTCAGGAGCATCGGTGGTGCAGGCTGTTAGGACAAGGAATATGGCACAAAAGCCGAAGATGAATCTCATGGGTGTTTCGTTTGGTAGTGGGGCAAAATAATTGAGGCGGCGGCGGCCTTTGGCAAGCTCAGGCGAGGCCGCGGGTCCAAAGTAAGTTAAAAGAGCAAGGAGGGCTCAGTCGGTCAGTTCCTTCAACTCCTCCACGGATAAGACCTGAACCGGACGATTGATACTTTCTTCCAGCGACATAAAGGTCTCCGTTCGTTGGATGCCTTCATACTGCTGAATCTTGGCCAGTACATTTCTCAGGTGATCTGTATCCCGGCAGACGACCTTCAGGAAAATACTGTACACCCCGGTCAGGTAATGCGCCGAGACGATCTCTTGGATTCCCCTCAGGTAAGACGTTGCTGGCTTGTACTCACTGCTGCTCTTCAGGTATACGCCTAAAAAGGCCGTGACGTCATATCCCAATCGGGTATGATCAACCTGCAATGTTTGCCCCGTAACGATGCCCGCCGCAATGAGCTTGTTCATTCGTACGTGGATCGTTCCACCAGAAACGAATAACTTGGTCGCTAGGTCAGTGTATGGCTGCTTGGCGTTCTCCATTAAGAGGGCCAAAATCTTGCGATCCAGATCGTCTAGTTCGTATGGTTTATTCATGCTGCTTACCTTTCGGCCGGAAGATAATGCGGATCAATGTACTTTACACCCAAATTGAGAATTATGCCCTGGAGACCTTTGCTTTGTGTAGCGATCACGCTATTGTTTGTCAGCTGTCGGTCTGAGGTAGAGCCGGAAAAACAGAACGCGACTTCCGCTGAAGTAACCGCTGATTTCGCGACCTTCTCTTCCTTCGACGGTGAGCAAATGGCCTACGTCGACGAAGGCGAAGGGCCCGCCGTGATGCTGCTTCATGGCTTCATCAACAGCGCCGCTTCCTGGGAAGGGACGGAGTTGAAGAAGCAATTGCTCGCCCAAGGCTTTCGCACCATCGTTCCTGACTTGCGCGGCAACGGTAACTCCGCTAAGCCACAAACGGATGCGGCTTACGCAGATTTCGCTGAAATCAAAGACCTCCTCGCCCTCGCTGATCACCTGAAGCTGGAGGAGTATATGGCCGTCGGCTATTCCCGGGGCTCCATCCTGCTGGCCAATCTTCTGACCAGAGAACCCCGAATCTCCCGCGCCGTCATCGGAGGTATGGGCCTCGACTTTACCGATCCCGACTGGCCCCGCCGAATACAATTCGCCGATGCCTTCAGCGGGGAGGTTGCCCTTACCCCCGAGACCGAGGGCGCCGTCAACTACGCCAAATCCATCAACGCCGATCTGAGGTCTCTTCATCTGCAGCAAAAACACCAGCCCTCCACTTCCCCTGACGCCTTACGGGAGGTAAGCATCCCCATCATGGTCCTCGTTGGCAACGACGACAAAGACAACGGTGACCCCGGTGACCTCGAACGCCTGTTCCCCAACGGCCGGCTAAACATCATCCCGGGAGATCATAATACGACTTACCGAAAAGCCATTTTTGGGGCGGCGGTGATGGCTTTTTTGAAGGGAGGGTAGTTAGGATAGCTGCAAGTTTACTTCCTCTTCCTTCCCATCCGTCCGTCTACCCAGTTCAGTACCGGCTTAACACTCAATCCGTGCAGTAATATGGAGGCCAACATCGTAAAATTGACGATACTCCAGATCACGTCGATCTCCGGAAATTGCTCACTGTTGTGCGCGTAGGCTAGGTAGTAAAGAGAGCCAACACCCCGGATGCCGAAATAGCTGATGGCCAATTTCTCCACGAAAGGCAAGCCAGAGGGCAAAAAGGCGATCAAGCCACTTAGTGGGCGAATGATGAGTAGCAAGGCTGCGCCCAGCGCAGCGCCTTGCCAGTTAAGATGCGCCAGCCCGCCGGTGGCAATGATGCCGCCGAAGGCAATCAGAAAAATACCCAGTACGGCCTGTTCCACTTGGTCGATGGCTTCATAGCTTTGCTGCCGTGTTTCCAGGTCAGTAGATTCCTGCCGGCCACTCACTACAGCTGCGACAAACACGGCGAGAAAACCGTAGCCTTCCGCAATTTCAGTTAAGGCATAAGTCAGTAAGGTCGCGGCGAGGATGAACAGGCCTTCTTCTATCTCCGTATCTCGCCGGGCGCTCATTTTTGCGGCGAACCGGTTGAAGGTCCAGAGCATCCCTTTTCCCATCGCCCAGCCCATCAGGGCGCCCATAGCGATGCGGTAGCCGAAATCCCACCAGGCCCAGGTGATCAGTGCGTCTGACCAATTGCTGGCAGCCATGAGGGCTAGGGCGAGGTAGATGAACGGGAAAGCCAGACCGTCGTTTAGTCCTGCTTCCAGCGTGAGCCCGAAGCGGACTTCGTCTTCGGCAGAGTCATCCTTTGGTGGACCTACCTGCACGTTTGATGCTAAGACGGGATCCGTAGGCGCTAGTACACCACCAAGAAGAATGGCCGATGCCGGTGCCAGACCAATCCACCACCAGCCCAGGAAGGCTACGGCTGCAATGGTTAGTGGCATGGCAATGGCCAGTAAATAAATGCCGGTAGACCAAGTCTTCCACCCAGGTTGTCGTTTCATCTTCAGCCCGGTCCCCGCCAGTGAAATGATGACAATGAATTCCGTGATGTACTCCATCCACTGCCGATCAAAAACCCGATCTTCCGGGTTGATTAGCGGTAGTTCAAGCGGTAATCTGAAGATGAGGAAGCCAAAGCTCACGTAGATAATGGGTAGACTTAATAGTCGGTTTCTCAATAGGCCAGGTAGCATAAAAGCACCCAAAAGGGCCAGGCCGGCAATGAGCAACAAAAGAATGTGTGGATTCATAAATAAAAGAGCTCGCCTGAAACGCATACAGGTCGGTATTGACTACAACCCGGAACTCAGAGCTCATGTTCTTACGGACTTTCGACGGGGACCGTAATTGCCTGCAGATGGCTGTTTTTTCGAGGTGGACTACTATAAACCGTAAATCTATATCTACCTTTCCCCCATGTCTACCCCCCTCATTTGTCAACGCGACCTCTTCCCCTTCAAAGCCGTCGCCGGCTACCTAAACGGTGCTTCCCGAGGCCCGCAGTTAAAGGCGGTGGCTGCTGCTGCGCAGCACGCCTTGCACTGGCGCACGGAGAACGCCGGAATGCCGATCCCAGAATTTTTCGGCCCGGTGCAGGAAGCCCGGGAGAACTTCGCGAAGCTTATCGGAGCAAAGGAGGTAGAGCGGGTAGCCCTGATCCCCGCCACTAGTTATGGTATCTCTACGGTGGCCAAAAACCTGCCCATTAAGTATGGAGACAACATCATTGTGGTGGAAGACCAGTTCCCCAGCAACTACTACGCCTGGT
>CALIGP010000218.1 GCA_938021455.1 uncultured Lewinella sp.
GAAACCAGTGCCAGCCTGGCTACCGCCCGGCAGACATTGGAGCGGCAAAAAATTCTCAGCGCCGGCGAGGCAACAACCGCCGCTGCGCTAGAAGATAGTGAAGGGTTGGTGGCACTGCTGACGGCTACCTACAACGGCTTGAAGAGTGAATTGCAGCAGTATGGCATTGGGGTTGATGCGCTGGAAAAAGAAGGTGCATTTCAGAGCAGCGTGGGCATTTACGCCCGGGCTGCAGGCTTTGTTCATGAGGTGACCGTCAATGAAGGGCGGATGATTTCCCCTACCGATCAGTTGATGGAGATTGCCGGAACGGACCACCTCCATCTGGAGCTAATGGTCCCCTCACAACAGATCGGGCGATTACAAAAGGGGCAAACTGTCCACTACACCCTTCCCTTTGAGGCGAAGGCTGGTACCGCGACGATCGAAAAGATCAACCCGATGGTGGACGATGCCTCCTCCACCCTACAGGTCCATTGCCATTTCGAGGGCAAGGACCGGGAGAAGTTATTACCCGGGTTGTTCGTCAATGCCACAGTACTCACCGGCAGCCAGGAGGTCTACGGCCTGCCGCTGGACGCAGTGGTGAAAGAAGGACAGACCTATTTTGCCTTCCAGGTCCGGGACGGGTCGTACGAGAAAACGGCTCTGCGAGATGCAAAGGTGACGGGGGAGTTTATCACCTTCTCTAATCCGTCAGAAGGAGAGTGGGTGACCAGCGGGGCCTATTATTTGGGGGAGTAGCGGGTTTATCCCGAAGTAAAGTGAGCCCAACAATGCTTTACTACTAAAGATCGCGTAGCGGGCGTTTACACCCTATTCCCTTCACCAGGAAATACCACTTTAGGCTCAAAGGCCAGGGCTTCTTCCGTCGTCATATAGCCGTAGGCAATGATGATGACCAGGTCACCAACCTGGCAGCGGCGGGCCGCTGCGCCGTTGAGGCAAATGATGCCAGAACCCTCTTCACCACGGATGGTGTAGGTTTCGATTCGTTCACCGTTGTTGTTATTAACGATCTGAACTTTTTCCCCTTCGATGATGCCGGCGGCATCGAGCAAAAGCCCGTCGATGGTGATGGAGCCCACATAGTTGAGGTTAGCCTCCGTAACGGTGGCGCGGTGAATCTTGCCTTTAAATCTTTGGATAAGCATAAGTCGACAAATTGGGCTAAAATAATAGTTAGTGTGACAACGATTCTGACGAAAGACTGCCGGCTTAGAAACGTAAGAGATTGTTAAGGGTTGACCTCTTCAGCCAGTGAAGGCGCAAATAGTCGGTTATCAATGAGCCGAACCGGCCCACAGTGAACGGCGGTGGCGACCACTATTTCGCGTACGGGGGCGCCGTCCTGGTAGGGTAATAAAGTATCACCATCACAAATTTCGATATACTCGGGCCGGAGTAGCGGATGGGTTCCTATTTCGCGGAAGGCCATTCCCTCTAATTCGCGGGCGGGCCAGCCAGCAGCTAAGCCCGCTACAACGGCGGAGAGATGGCGGTTGATGGCGGCAGCAGCAACGGTTTCCGGAATGCTTAGTCGACGGTTACGGCTACTCATGGCCAGTCCGCTAACCTCTCTTACCGTTGGCACAACGAGCAATTCTACCCGAAGGCCTAGTTGGCTGATCATAGACCGGACGACAGCAACCTGCTGATAGTCCTTCTGCCCCATTACCAGCGTATCTGGCTGAACAATTTCCAGCAAACGGCTAACGACCTGAGCGACACCGTCAAAATGGCCGGGTCGGTTGGCCCCTTCCATACGAGCAGTGAGACTACCAAAACCGAGTGTGGACGTTAGGCTTTTGCCCGTCCCTTCGGGATAAACATCCTTTACTTCGGGTAAGTATAATACGTTGCAGCCGTGAGCTTTGAGTAAGTCAGCATCTGCCTCCGGCGTGCGGGGGTAGGCGTCTAGGTCCGCCGATTCGTTGAATTGAGTAGGGTTCACGAAAATGCTGGCTACCACGATATCATGGCTTGCTACGGCAGCAGCAATCAGTGCCATATGGCCATCGTGCAATGCTCCCATGGTGGGAACAAAGGCTACGGAACCTGACTGATTGGAAAGAACCGTCCGAAGTGCGGCAGCGGTAGTAATCGTTTGCATACAAGGGGTTGAATTAGGGCGCGTACGCAGGTGCAGAGAAAATGGATAAAGAGCTATGAGTACAAGTCTGTACTGCCTTCTAAGTCCTCTACCCTGCACCTGCGTGCGCGCCCTGAAAAGTACGGGAAGGTAATCCTGAACTTTTCAAAACGGCGACGAAGATAGTCCGTGTCCATTATATTTCGTAAATTTGCACCCGGCTAAGGCCGGAGGTCAGCTTGCAATGGCAGACTGAACTCTCTAAAAACCGAAATGATACCGCCAGCGATATGAGTAAAAAGAAGGTGCTAATTGTCACCCAGGAAATGGAACCCTACACCATCGCGAAAGATATTTCGACGACCGTTCGGGCCCTGGCTCCCCATCTCCAGAAGAACCAAATGGAAATTCGCGTATTGATGCCTCGTTATGGCACCATCAATGAACGCCGCCACCGTCTTCACGAAGTTGTACGCCTTTCAGGCATGAATATCATCGTTGACGATAACGATTTCCCCCTCATCATCAAAGTTGCTTCGCTACCGGACAAAGGTGTACGGATGCAGGTTTACTTCCTCGACAACGAAGATTTTTTCAAGCGTAAGTTCGTTCATCACGACAAGGACGGCAAGCCCTTTGAAGATAACGCTGATCGTACCGCCTTTTTCTGTAAGGGGGTAATTGAAACGGTTAAGAAGTTCGGTTGGCCGCCAGACATCATCCACTGTCACGGTTGGATGACGAGCCTGATTCCTTTCTACCTGCGTACTGCTTACCAGACAGAGCCACTGTTCAAAGATAGCAAGATCGTTTACAGTCTTTACCAGAGCGAAGCAGAAGATCACATTGATCCTGAGTTCGCACTTAAGGCGAGCATCAACGCCTTGGCCGAAGAAGACCTTGCCCCTTACATGCACGACGGCAAGCCAGATCTGCACGCTGGTGCCATCAAGTTTGCCGATGCCGTGATTAAAGGCTCCGTAGAAGTCAATGAGCGCAATGCAGCGCTTTTGGCAAGTGCAGAAATCCCCGTACTTGACGTACAGGGCGAAGAAGCTCCGGCCGCCAGTGTAGAATTTTACAAGAGCCTTCTTGAAGAAGAAGTCGCCAAATAAATGACCGTCTGTTAAAAGACACTTCCGCTTTCTCCGACCAACCGGTTATGCGTTTAAGGTGTCTTTACCAAGCAAACAAGTCCTTTTCTTACGGAAAAGGACTTGTTTTAGTTTGGTAGTATTGA
The DNA here is from genome assembly GCA_938021455.1 of uncultured Lewinella sp. Lineage (GTDB taxonomy): Bacteria > Bacteroidota > Bacteroidia > Chitinophagales > Saprospiraceae > Neolewinella. The sequence continues at coordinate 3,333 of CALIGP010000218.1, forward strand.
TTTACCCCTACGACAATACTACCGTGCTACAATACTACCGTACTAACCCCTCTCCCCTCCCATCGAATGAAACTTAATTTTCTCTACCCCTTTGCCGCAGCTTTACTTCTTGTATCCGCCTGTACAGAGCCCATCACGGTAGGCTCTGGCTTATTGGCGGACGACCGAGCTACCCTGGGGCAAATTACCGACCTGACGTTCACCACCAAAGTAGTGGAAGATGACAGTCTGCTGGCTTTTGACTTCGTCGACAACCTGACGTTAGGCACCATCACCTTTGGCCAGCTTACTGATGATGTTTTCGGACAGTGGAAGCATGGTGTATACGTAATCCCA
>CALIGP010000219.1 GCA_938021455.1 uncultured Lewinella sp.
CTCCGCCCGGTGCTGCACACCCGGGAACAGTTGGTCTTGTGCCTGCCGGAGCGAGTGGACGGTAGCCCCGTCGAGGCTCATCCACTTTTTGGTGACCTGGAAGCCGCCTTCCCCGATGGTGCGCTGGACCGGATCACGATCAACGTTGATGCCGCCGGGGAAGCTACCGGGCCACTGGTTACCGGTCAGCGACCAGCCTTTTCTCCGGTAGCTATCCATCCGCTTTCCCGACCGGTGCCACAGCTCTCCATTGAGCGATTGCAGCAGGCACAGCCCCGGGAGCGGGAAGCCCCGACGGCAATGGAGGATCTGCTTTACTATCCGCACAAATGGATCTTCCGCCACCAACTGCGTCTGCAAGGAACGCCCATTCTCAGTATTGCTTCCGAAAACCGGTTGCGGGGTAACTTGAGTCACTTGTTTATTGAACGACTGCTCAACCAGATCAAGTCCGGTAACGTAGGGATGGAACGCTCCTCCGTCCGGGAGTGGATCGATGAAAATGCCGACCGACTACTCGCGCAGGAAGGTGCCGTAATGCTGGAATATGGGCAGGAGCCGGAGCGGATACAGTTCATTCGTACGATGCAGTATTCGGCCTGGTCGTTGGTGCATTACATCAAGGAAAACGGCTGGTCCGTCCGGGGCTCTGAGCAACGCCTGGAAGGGGAGTTAGCGCCGATGGGCGGGCAGTTTGTACGGGGGCGGGCGGACCTGGTGCTGGAGCGGGAAAAGAATGGCATCGTAGAAGTAGCCGTTGTTGACCTGAAGTGGCGGGGAAAATCGGTCTTTAAAAATTTGCTGCGTAACGCTAAGGACGTACAGCTGTGCCTCTACGCTGAATTTATCCGCCAAAACCTGGCTCCGGAGGGCGAAGACAAGCCTCCTTACCGGCAGCCCGAGCGGGTGCATACGGCCTATTATGTGCTACGGGATGCCCTGATGCTAAGCCGTGATGAGTTGGCTTTTGCGAACATAGAAACGGTAGCTGGAGCCGACGAGGCGCCCGTCGTTCAACTGTCTACGCTTAAGAAAATCCGGGCAACCTATAATTGGCGTTGGGAGCAGTTTGCGGATGGGGTGGTTGAAGTTCGCTGTAACGAAACACTGGGGCATCTGGAGGATCTTTATCAGGATTTGCCGCACGATGAGTTGCTGGAAATGGAAGCTGATGATGCGCGTTTTGATGATTACCGGAGTTTGATTGGGTTGGTGAGGTAGGGGGCTGCTTCGCAGCTAAGAGATTTCACGCAGAAGGACGCGGAGGGGGCAGAAGACGCAGAAGGGATAGAGGACTGCTTCGTAGTTGGAGTATTCGTGGGGAGGCCGTAGAGGCGCGGAGTGTAGGGGTAAGCGATGATATGAATCCTGAAAATTCTACCAAAATCCTATTAATCCTAATCTATTGGTTGTGAGGGAGGACTGCTTCGCAGCTAAGAGGTTTCACGCGGAGGGGGCAGAAGACGCAAAAGGGAGAGAAGGAAGACTGCTTTACAGCAGGGAGGCTAAACAGGGAAGTGCAGAGAGTGAGGCTGCAGAATGAGTGGCTATGTATCCAAAATGAAGTCTACCTTGTTGGCAAACATGCTGGTGTAACTCCGGGTTATGTCAGCACAAGCCTTACGTATGAAATGGATGAATGCTTTTATGGTGGTTTCACTCTGCCTATTCCCTTTTTTTTGTGCTTCGGCAGGCTCTGCAGGGGGCGCTACCGCAGGTGCAGAGATGGTTTTTAAAGCAGGGAACGATAAAGCTCCGCCCGCCCGCCGCATCACTACGGTCGATCATCTTGGTCGACCTCACTTTCGCATCAAGACAAAGTCGGCCACCTATCTATACGACCCCGTAGCGGGAGGCTTCAGCTCTATTCTTGATAAGCTGGGTAATGACTGGGTCGGCTATCAAGACCAGCCCTGGGGCGAATACCCTGCCTCGGCTGCTTCCTCCTATCGCGGCGTACCGAACCTGGTCTTTGGCGGAGACGACGATGGCGCCGGTCACCCAGGCCACCAAAAGTGCGAGAGTCGCATTACGGGCCGTAACAAAATCCATACCGTAAGCAAATCCGGTGATTGGGCCTGGACCTGGACCTTCTACGCCACTTACGCCCGTCTGGACGTAGTGCTGGCTCCCGAAGGTGTCAACTACTGGTTTCTATACGAAGGGCCCGCCGGTGGGAAATATCTGCCCCGGTCTACCTTTTGGGCTACCGATTTAACGAGTCCGAGCTACGATATTCACGACCATTACAAAGGGGATGTACAACGCGGCCAGTACCGTTATCTGTACTTCGGCGAAGACCATAGCCCTTATGCTTTTTTCATGGCACAGAAGACTTCAGATACCTTGGGCGACCACATCAGTTATCTTGGTAACGAGGAGATCGGTGCCAGAGATAGCCCCGACGGGATGGTAGTCGCGGGCTTCGGCCGGGCCGAAGGGGCGAAGCCGCTGCTCTCCGGGCCGAACACTTTCGTGATCGGCCTGGCTTCTTACCGAAAGGAGGACCCGCTGGCGGAGGGGCGGTTACGGCGTCGGATGGGGAAGGTGTTGAGGCGGCGGTGATCTTACCGTGTCCGCCGACTAAGGTCGGCGGTACAAACCTACATCGGCCCCGCAAACGACCCCGTCAGCAAGAACCGCATCACGAATACCAGAGCAATACTAACCAGTAGGCCGAAGGTGACCTTGCCCAGGTCTTTGCCAATGTCTTTGAAGGCAGCTTTGAGATTAAGCTGCCCGGGAATCGTTTCGTAGTAGATGACCACTGCGCGGGCGATCATGACGGCAGCCATGACGAAAATGATCCAGTCCTGAACGGCATCCCGCAGGTAAACGACATAGCCGATCATGGCCAGCACCAGAATGTTGAGCCCTATGCCAAGGTAGCGTGCCGTAGGAGCGGCCTGAACGTCAGAGGGCTCCTTGCCCAGCTCCAGTTTGTAGCGAATGGCGATCTCCCGGCCCGCCAGCAGGCCCAGGAATACCCAAGTGGTAGACATTGGGACGTTGCTGAACTCTTTGAAAAAGAGTAAGACTAAGCCGTAGATGAAGTCAATGATGGTAGCGGAGCGAATGTCCGTCGTGTTCGTTTTGGCTTTGACGATCTTCTGAATGTTTCCGCCTTTACTGTAGAAGATAACGGCGAGCATCGTCAGCAAAATGGTCAGGGATAGACCAATCTCAACGGCCGTTAGGGACCTTGGGAGGTAAACGTAGATGTTGGCAAAGTCCTGAATGAGCCATTGCCCCCAGAGAAAACCGGTGGAGAGCCACTGGAGGATGGTCCAATTACGGCGCTCGCTACGGGTGATGTCGCTGGCGATAAATTTCTTATCCAGCGCCTTAGTCACTAGTTGCCAGACGATGATGGCCACACAGAAGGCGAGCGCGTAGCCGAGGATAGACTTCATCGTCATGTCGTACAAACCCTTCGGTCGGAAGAAAGTGAGCACCAGAAAGGAGGTACTCACCGGAATTCCCGTTCGGGTCAGTAGCATCAGCACCAGCGGAGGCAGCAAGTAGGGCCAGCTCATATTCTCTACGAAGGCATACTTCTCCAGGCGGCCGTAGCTCACGTCTCCGGAGTAATGAAACCAGCCGTAAATGAGGGTAAAGGCCAGAATGGAACCCGCAAAGGCCCAAAGCACGTACCAGGGACGCTCTTCGTTAGAGGAAAGAAAGGTACCTAGCGTCTGGATGGAATCATTACCAACGACGGCGTAGCCGGCGAGAATGAATCCAAGCCACATGATAATTAGCGTGGGGTCCATGCGGAAGAATTAGAAAATCTGGAGTAAGATCGCGCAAGATAGGCCGATGTTTGGAGGTCAATGTTAAGTGTGGGTTAAGTTGCGGGGGCCAGGTGTTGGGTGCCAGGTTACCAGTTGCGGATACGAGGACTCGGCACCCGCCCCCCGGCACCCGACCCCGGGCACCTGGCACCCCGCACCAGGAACCCGCCCCCATGTTGTACCTTCGCCCTCGCCCAAGAAAATAACCAAATGGATATCAAGAATAACATTCTCGAAACGATCGGAAACACCCCGATGGTGGAATTGCACAAAGTCGTTGCCGGTATGCCCTGTCGCGTGGTGATGAAAGTGGAAACCTTCAACCCCGGCCATAGCATTAAGGACCGGATGGGTCTTAAGATGGTGCTCGACGCAGAGGCGGACGGTCGTTTGAAACCCGGTGGTACCATCATCGAATGTACTTCCGGAAATACGGGTATGGGCCTCGCGCTGGCCGCCTGTGTAAAGGGGTATCGTTGCATCTTCACCACCAGTGATAAGCAGAGTAAGGAGAAGTTTGATATCCTCCGCGCCATGGGGGCGGAAGTGATCGTTTGCCCGACGAACGTTACCCCCGAAGACCCCCGTAGTTATTACTCCGTCGCAGAGCGACTGAGTAAGGAAATCCCCAATAGCTACTGGTTCAACCAGTACGATAACCTGAGTAACCGCCAGGCGCACTATGAAAGTACTGGTCCAGAAATCTGGAAGCAGACGGACGGCAAGATTACGCACATGATTGTAGGTGTTGGTACGGGAGGGACGATCTCCGGCACCGGCCGCTACCTCAAGGAGCAAAACCCTGAAGTGAAGATCTGGGGCGTGGATACCTACGGCTCTGTCTTCAAGAAGTACCATGAAACGGGGGAATTCGACGAGAAAGAGATCTACCCCTACATCACCGAAGGGATCGGCGAAGACATTCTGCCGAAGAACGTTGACTTCAGCATCATTGATCATTTCGAGAAAGTGACCGATAAGGATGGGGCCGTAATGGCTCGTCGCCTGGCCCAGGAAGAAGGTTTGTTACTGGGGTACAGTGCCGGCTCTGCCGTCGCCGGATTGCTGCAGATGAAGGACGAGCTCAAGCCAGACGATCTGGTCGTTGTCGTTATCCACGACCACGGCAGCCGGTACGTTGGTAAAATCTATAATGATGATTGGATGCGGGAGCGCGGTTTCCTGGATGCAGAGCTACGGGTGAATGATCTCATTACCCTGAAGAAAGACGCCGCTTTTGCTGCTATTGAGCAGACGGCAACCGTCCGCGAAGCCCTTCAGATGATGAAGGATCACGCTTTCAGTCAGATGCCAGTGGTTAAGGAAGAAGAATCTGTCGGTTCCATCATTGAAACTGATGTCCTCAACTTCCTGTTGGCTGACCCTGTAGGTAATGCCGAGAAACCCGTCAGCGAAATCATGCGTCAGCCCTTCCCCGAAGTCGGTACGGACATGACGCTTTCGGAGTTAGGTAAGCACATCACGAAGGAAAACCCCGCCGTGGTGACGACTGACCGTTCGGGCCGGAAGTATCTGGTATCTCAGTATGATATTTTGCAGGCGATATAGGGGTTTCACTAGTCCTCGAACTCTACCCCGTCGTAAATAACGGACATTGGAATACGAATGCCCAGGGTCGTGAATTCAACGTTCTGGTCAAGATTGAAGTAGCTGCCGATCCGCCAGAGTCCCTTTTCGGCCTTGTAATAGGTAGTAACTAGCATCTCTCTGCTGTCAATCATCACATATTCACGGAAGGAGGGTAGGGTTTTGTAAGCTTCAAACTTCTTACCTCTGTCCATTTGAGAGGTCGACTTTGATAGTACTTCTACTAATAAAGCGGGATTAAGTAAGCGCTCAATACCGCCTTTATCGGTGGTGTCTTCCTTTTCGCAAACGGCACTAAAATCAGGAAAGTAGTAGCGATTGAGCTGGGGTATATAAATAGCCGTGTCGCTTAGAAAAAGCTCGCATTGTTTTTTTTGCGCATTAGCGGCAAAAAAGGTATTTCTCACAATCTTATTGTGCGCCTTTTTCCCTCCTGCCATCATGGTAACGATGCCATCTTCAAACTCATACTTACCATCGCTGTTAACAAGCAGGTTGAAATATTCCTGTTCGGTATAGCTGCGATCTTGTCGTAGTACAGAATCCATAACTTTTGAACGGTTGACGGGCTAAGATAGTTATTTGTACGGCGTCCTTAGGGCCAGGAAATGCCAAGGGCCAGGGCAATCGCAAGCTCGGATAACGCGGACGCTCGAAGGTCCTTTCAGGACGCTACGAGGTCCGCTTAGCCTGCTCAAGGGACCTCGTAGCGTCGCGGAGCGACCTGCGAGCGTCCTGCGTGGAGCTTGCGATTGCCCTATGCCAAGGGCGGTAACGCTGCCCAAATCGCTGTTCAAAGCCAATTGCGCAGCGATCCTTCTTTCCCTCCGTAACAAAAACTTCCCGGCCATCATAAAGCGTTACGAACAAAACAGTAGCCTGGCCCCATGCCCCTCACCTCCCTTGAACAGCAAATTCACGACGCTTTTATCGATGCTCCCTTCCCCGCTGACGGATACGACATCTACGCAGCCCAAACGGACGATGATTACGGGCAGACCAACTTCAAGACGGAGCACCTGCCCGGTCGCCGATGGCACGAAATCAGCCCGGAACAACTTCTCGATTGTCAATCGGCCTTCAGCTACCTCCGCCCCGACGGCTGGCGGCATTACCTACCAGCAGCCTTGATGCTGGAGATCAACCAACCTGACAGTAATATCCATGTGGTCTGGCTATTGCAGGAA
>CALIGP010000220.1 GCA_938021455.1 uncultured Lewinella sp.
CTTTACGGTTCTTACGGCCAACGGGGTGGACGGGCGGCATGTACAGCACATTGAAGCCCAACTCATCGATGCGGGGCAGCAAGAGCTCTACGTCCTTGAAGGTACCCGTGCGGTTGACGTCCTGGCTGGCGGAGCGGGGGAAGAGTTCGTACCAACTGCTGAAGCGCTCGCGCAGTCGACCGACTTTTACCCGCATGTTGTGGTCGTACGTAGTTTCGAACTTGCGCAAAGGATAATCCTCAACGATCTTTCCGAAAACAGCCCCGAGAACATACCCGGTAGCGGCATCTTCGTCCTTTTGGCCCAGTTCTTTGATGGCTGCGCGTACCGGTGCTTGCTTGCTTTTGGTGAGCGACTTAGCCACTTCGGTGAGCAGGTTGCCGCCAATGGCCAGTTCAACGCCCATGGGCTGTCCGTCTGCTTGTTTCTTTTTGAAGCCCCGGTACCAGGTCAGCAGATGATCTACCCAGGAAATAATCCGGTACTGATAAATGGCCTGCTCCGTAACGGTGAAGGAAGCACTCCAGGCATCATTGCCGAGGTCGGCCATTTCAACGGATGTCCACTTTTTAGCGCTTTCCTTTTTGTATTCTACTACGGCACGCAGGTAATCATGTCCGTCCCCAAAGATGCTGGCGCTAACGTCCACTTTTTCTCCAACGACCCGCTGGATCATAAATCGGCCGTTGTTGATTTGCGGCTTGACGTTGTCGATAACGGAGCGATTCTGCATAGTGTGGTCGTGGATTTGAGAAGTGCGAAATTAAGTAAAAAGATGTAAGGAGAGGATACCCCTCGTTGTTCGAAAGAATCCCTGGTTTTTCTGGGGCGCAGACGCAGGTGCAGGGTAGGGGATAAAGGAGCTATGCCGGCCAATCCGTAACGCGCCGTCTCTTTCAGTAATAAAGGCCTGAACACCGGTCAAATGTTCGGTTAAAACCATTACCATGTCACGATTTATTATCCTCCTTTGTTTTTTATCCTTTGCCGCCTGTAGCGGAGATTCGGAAGACACTGCCGAACGTGTTGAGGAAACCACCCTCGCAACGGAGACCGCCGCGCCGGTACCCGCACCCCAAAGCACCAACCAGGGAACAAAACTCTGTGAGATTAATGGGGTTACTTGGGCTTACACTAAGGCCTCAGGCATTGTCTCCCGCCACAAGAAAACGGGAAAACGAACGGCGATCATCACCTTCAAAAAGAAGCTGGAGAAGGGCTCTGAAACCATCCAGCTTTATTATGACGGAGACAATTTTGAACTGGAAAGGGTGTCCGCACAACTGAAGTTGGCAAAGAAGGATGGAGGCCGAATGACGGGCTTCTTCAACTTTGAGCCGACCTCTCGTGCTAAGCAGCCCGATGCTCAATTGTCGGGCGCTCTTGATCTTAGCGATCCATCAGCTGCCGCAGGTACGGCCGAAGCCACTACCGTCAATATCTCCTACGAGAAAAACCTGTTGGCAAATCCAGAGGACGCTGTAATCAACATTACCGGGCTTTCTTTCTCAGGTGTCGGCTACTCTGATCTCAATGCAGTGAAGAAACAGTTGAATATGTAAGCGGCATCGGTTCTCTTTGCACTAGAAACCTTCCTTTGCACCTGCGGCCGCGCCTAAGACAGCCGAAGGGCTCCGTCACCTCTAAATCTTATCTGATTTGACACGTGCAAACGGCCTACTGGATTACGACGCGTCCTTTACTCACCACGATCCCTGCCTTTACTTTCAGTACGAAATAGGTGCCCGTAGGAATACCATTAGCATTTACGGACGTACTAAGCCCATCGGCCTCAACGGTTAATACTTTTCTACCGGTAAGATCCACCATCTGATAGCGCGTTTCGGGTGTCGCTTCGGTATCGTTGATGAAAAAATGGCCGCTGGTGGGGTTGGGGGATACCCGCAAATCATCCACTTCAAGAGGAGTGGTTGCTAAAGACGTTAAGCCGGAAAAATCTAGGGGTGTTCCGCATTCGCGGTCGCCGTCTTTTACATATTGCAGCTTATTGCGGTGGTAACCACCTTCTATTCCTGCCCCATAGAAGGAAATCGGAATTTTTTCATAGTAGTCTCTGCGATAGATTTGGTCAGAAATTTCAGATATAGAAAAGGTATCGAAAACAGTAGATGAATTATTAAAGACGGGAAGATTAAACCTTCTTGATTTTCCGAAGCAACTTCTTTCCGAATCTGAGAAGGAAGAAACCTCTTCGAGCGCGAAGCCAAAAGGATAAGGTACTAATGCACCTGGCTGGGCGGCAAAAGAAGACACTAAATGACGAGGAAAAAACCATGATACGGTAGTGTCTCGAACGGCTGAGGTGTCCCTCGGATTCAATAGACTGAAAATGTCGACCACATAATTCACGTACTGTCCGGAGTAATCGTAACGGATACCGCGAGTTGTAGTGGTTAGATTTGTAAGCTCTAAAATCATTTCCGTTACCAGTTGTTCGTAACCGTCCGGGGACGAGTTGGAGCGCGGACGATCGAACCTCAGGTGCAACTCCTGCGGGCGGGGATCGTCGAAAAAATCGTGTGCATTCGGTAGCTGCCGACCGGCCACGGGGTTGCTCATTCCGATGAGCCAAACGTTTTCGGGGAAGTTTAGTACATCCCAAAATAAAGTGCCTTTAATCAGACCGTAAGACCGGCTGATGATAATACTAGTTAAAGGAGCACTGGCAATGGAATCAGCGTGAAGGGAGATGTATTTCAGACTATCTGTGAGGCTAAGAAAGTTGCCAGAGCACACAGAGTCTACGGTGGCATATATCGGTGTATTTCCCTGAGTGGTCGCCAACCAGCTTTCACCAACGGAGGCTTGTTGGAGAATGGTGAAATATCGAAACTCTTCTATCTGTAGGCTAGTCGTATCTGTCGTCTGACAAATTTTATAGCCAGCAAAGGCAGGTATTTGCGCGTATCCGAAAATGCAACCTGGACAGTCTGGGAAGAAGTCTGGTAAGAGAGAAATATCTATGGCAGTAGTATAGGTGTCCGAACATTCTTCCGTCACGTTGATTCCTAATACTGGGCCGGCTACGCTGTTGGATAATGGATTCGAATAGAGATACTGCACATCCTCCCTGAAAAGCGTGTAGTCCGTCTGTGCAAATAAGGTAGTTGTCAATAGGAAGATTATTCCTAATAGGGTGTGTTGAAGGCTCATTGTATAGGATTCTGAATTAGTACCGAAAAAAATTGATTTAAACTGCACTAGCGAACGACCAACTGACGCTTACTGACCGGTGTGCCAGCTTCTAACTTAAGAACGAAGTAAACTCCTGCTGGGATACCGCTAACGTCGATGGAAGTGCTGTAGCCCGCTGCTGGTTCCT
>CALIGP010000221.1 GCA_938021455.1 uncultured Lewinella sp.
AAAAATGAGATTAGGATGAATAGGATTTTGGTAGAATTAATAGGATTCACGACAAGAACTATCAGGGTTCATCTACGTCATCCCAAGAAAAAGAGACTAGGATTGTAAGATGAGAGAATGGTAGGATTTATGGATAGATAACCTGCGTTCATCCGCGAAATCTGCGATCCAATAATTATCCATGTTCAGTCCGCGATCCCCTGGCGCAAGTAAACATCTCCATAGGGCGCCTCGCACTTTAGCAGTGCGCCACCGCCAGCGAGGGTGCCGATGACCCGTTCGTAGAAGTTCTTCGTTTCGCTCTGGACTTTATCGATACGGATGTCCATATCCGTCAGGAGCTCCCCGTAGCGGGTCAGCAGATCAAGGGAAGCACCGGAGGCTGCGGGTAGTGTAAGGTGTACAGCGCCGTAATTGCTGTATAAGTCCAGGGAAGGAACTTTATTCCCTTCGGTATACACCACCTCTACCTTTCCGTACTTGGCGTGCGCGCTGATCAAGCTCACTACGTTAGTGGCCATAATGCCACCGTAGATGGTCTCCACTCTTACTTTGATGCCTTGGGGTACAACGACTTCGAGTAGGGAGTTGACCATCACGTCGTTGAAGACGCCTACGCCGCCCTCACGAGCTCCGGTGAGCATCCCTCCTTTATGGTCGGGGAACTCTTCGTTCATAGCTTCCACGGTAGGTAGTACTTCAATAATTTTCAGAACGCTTCCTTCCCGCTTGAAGCGGAGCTTGCGCAGGTCTGCGCGGCCTTCGCCGTCTACCTCTAGGGTGTGGTTGAGGGATACTTTGTCAACGCTGGCAGTCGTGACGGATACGGAACTGAAAGAGGCTTGTATGAGTACCTCGAGGGCGCCTTCTAGCGCAATTTCTTGCTGGCTGTTTTGGCTGTAAATAGCAAGTCCGGAAAAAATCAATAGGGTAATCAGGATGGAACGGAGCATGATGGGTAGGTAATAGTGAATGGTGATGGGGTGGGGAGGTCTCTACAGCTATGCCGTTGGCGGGAAGCTGTTTGTTACAGGATAAACCCGAAAAGTTTTGTGGTTCAATCCGGGTGCTATTTCATTTTCCGCAAATAAATATTCTTGTATTGGGAGTGGAGCGAGATTCTGTCCCCTCCTCCGTTGATCGTTCCTTTGAGCTGACCGTCAGAAAAAGACTCCAGACGGCGGTTGCGGTCAGTCGAATTTGCTTTTATGGAGATGTCGAAATCAGTGTATAGACTCCCGTATTGCGTGTCGAGATCAACGTTGGCAGCAATGCTGCCGGGGAGAGTCAGGTCAATGGATTGGTAATCACTTTCGTAATCGATCGCTGCAATTTTTGCGTCCGGGGCAAATACAACGGTAATACTTCCGTAGCGGGATTTAGCTTCGGGCATATCCTTTACGCCCTTTACGTCGATGCTTCCGTAGAGGGTCTCTACGGTGAGCGTTACGTTGGCGGGTACGGTCACTTCCATGTAAGCGACTACCTGCGTTCCGCCATGCTGTTCGCCTTTGTAGACGCCAGGGCGATGCCGGACATTCAGGTTGTTACCACTGCGTTCCTTCTCCAGAATTTGATCGTTGGGTTTCAGCTCTTCCAAGGAAAGCCCTCTGCTTGAACGGTCGATGTCCAACTCCCGCAGGTCTGGCCGGTCTTTGCCGTTCACGGTCAAAAAATGTTGAACCTTAATTTCATCACTGCCACCTATGTGGATGATGACACCGCTCATATTAGCCGAAAGGTGAAAGGCCTTAGCGCCTTTGAGTGGTATGGTCTGCACATCGCCCTGGGCGAAGGCAAGAAAAGGGCTGGCCGCCAGTAGGAGGCTGAGGAAGAAAATTTTCATGTTTGGTGTGAATTATGTGTGAGGAAAAGTTTTATTCAGCATTCAGGCGGGGCTAAGTCTTTCAGCCCTAAGCTTTGATTTTCAGCTTCTATCATTTTTCTTCCGCTGTCCGCTGTCCGCTGTCCGCTGTCCGCTGTCCGCTGTCCGCTGTCCGCTGTCCGCTGTCCGCTGTCCGCTGTCCGCTGTCCGCTGTCCGCTGTCCGCTGGTCCCAGATTCGTCCGACCAAAAATTATCTTTTCGGGCTACCGCCCTCGGAGAATTTATTGTTCCGACGAACGGGGACTTGTCAGTGATCTACTTCAATTTGCGCAAGTAAATATTCCTGTAAGTCGCCGTCAGGGAAACAAGCTTGCCGCCGCCGTTAATCAGTCCCGTCATGCGTCCGTCTCCGTGGGCATCATGGTCGCTGGATCTTTCTGCCTGGTCTCCGTTGGCTTTAACCTCGATGTCAAAGTCCGTGTACATGCTACCGTAGCTGGTGTTGAGCCGAAGGTTAGCTTTGGCATTATTGGGTAGCGTTAGGTCAACATTTTGGTAGGTAGAATGCAGGCGAACATCCTGTGTTGGAGGTCCGTCAGAGAAAGCCGCTTCGATACTGCCGTAAATGGTATTGATGGAAAGCGGGCCGTAAGTATTAGTCAGCTTCACTTTATGGTAGTGCATGGTTACGTCTAGTTCGCCGCCGAAGTTGGAGGCACTAAAGTCTCCGCCACGGTAGGTAGACTGGGTGACTTTAACCACAGACTTATTGGGCACGTAAGCGACGATCTTGCCTTCCCCTTTTCCCACCTGTTCGATGAGGACCCGGTCGTCAAGCCCCTTAGCGGAGAGCCCGAGCCCGGTATTGTCGCTTTTGCCACTGGCACTGATCTTTCGAAGACCCTGCGCGCGTTCATCCGCATTCCGGTTAGCGTTCTCCTTAGTGAGTTTTAACTCGCTACCATCGTAGCCGACTACCATCAGGTTGTCAATTTCGCTGAACTCAATGATCTTGTTGCCAACGGCGACTTTATGCTCCGGCTGGGCAGAAAGGAAAGAGGTGAAAAGGAAGAAGGGGGCTAAGAGTAAATATTTCATGGTTGGGTAGTTTGTAAAGTTGAGGGGAGTTGTTTCTTCAGCATTCAGCATTCAGCATTCAGCATTCAGCATTCAGCATTCAGCATTCAGCATTCAGCATTCAGGCAGAGGTGCAGAGTATCCGCGAAATCCGTGATCTGAAATCTGCCATCCAAGGTCAAATCAGTTTAAAGCTCGCCATCTGTGCGGCGTCCCGAACGGGGCGGGGCAAAGAGTCCGCGTCGATCATGTTCTGTAGGTAGGGCAGGATTCGTTTTTCGTTGAAGCGGACGAGCGTTTCGATGAGCTCGAAGCGGACGACATCCGGCGGGGTTTCGTTGATGGCGGAGAGCAAAATCTCCCGCACAGCGGGCTCATTCGGGAAACGGCGGAGCGCATCGAGGGCCGCCAGTCGCACGTTGGCACTTTCGTCAGTGCGGAGCATATGACCGAGGTCGGCAATCGTCTGCGGATCTGCTACCGGCAGATCAAAAGAGACGGTCGTCGCCTGGATACGGGCGCTGGGCCGACTGTCCTTCATCAGGTCGAGCATCAGGGTTCGGGTAGCGGCGAGCTGCCGGGCGGTAGCCCGGTCTTCCGCGCCGCCAACGTACCAGCCTGCGGCGAAGATGAGCAGAATCGCAGCGGCGGCAGCAAGCAAACGGAAGTAACGCTTGCGCGGCGGTAGTGATCGTACGGTAGTTTCTGTCGCCTGACCTTGCTCCGTTACGGCGGCAGCGAGCATCGTCTCAAAGCGGGCGTCCGCAGCAGCGGAGAGCGTGGGCTCTTCGGCTGACTTAATCTCCGCCATCAGCTCGCGCAGCTCTTCGAGCTCGGCGCGCAGCGCCGGGTCAGTAGCTACGGCCGCTTCGACGCGGATAGACCCCTCGGCGGAGAGTTCTCCGCCCAGATAATCGACCAAATCCGTTTCGGTAATCGGTTTCATAATCGGTTGATTTTGGCGTAGTTGATTTGTAGTTGTTTGGTGGCGCGGTGCATGCGCACCTTAACGTTGGTTTCGGTAATGCCGAGTACTTCGGCGATCTCGGCATACTTCAAGCCCCGCTTCCAGGCCAGGTCAACGACCTCGCGGTAGTTGGCTGGCAGAGCTGCGAGGGCTCGTTGTGACTGACCGCGGGTTTCGCGGTCTTCCCAATCAGTCTCGGCGGAGGGCGTAGTGTAGGGCAGTTGCCCCAGGTCTACGCCGTTCTTCAGCGGTAGCCGTCCGTCCAGCCGTTGCCGGTCGTGCAGTACGTTACGGGCGATGGTGTACAACCAGCCCTTGAAGGAGTTTCCCTTATAGGAGGCCCGGTACTTGATTACCCGTTCGAAGGTCGTTTGCAGCAAGTCTTCTGCGGCAGCGGGCTTGTTAGTCCGCTTCAGCAGGAAGCCATAGAGTGGTTGCCGGTAGCGCCGGTAGAGCTCGGCGAGCGCTTCCAGTTTACCGTTGGCCACGGCCGTCATGATGTCTTCGTCAGAACGCATTGAATGGGGGTTCGGTAGGGAATACCGGGCTTTGGGGGAATGGTTACAGGAGAAGGTAAAGTTTTTCAGAAATAGATTGTAGGAGGGATAGAGGGCATGACTTACTGCCCCTCGACTACCATCTCGACTCCCTGCGGTCGCTCGATGTCCGCTCGGGGACCATCATTTAGCGTAAAGCCCGTCAACAAATTTCGCCCCAGGCGCAATTTGTTGACGGATCCATTCTAATCGGCTGGTCCCCGAGCGCAGCCCGACCTTGTGGAGGGCGAAGTCGAGGGGTATTTGTTAAGGTCTTTGGAATTAGTTTCTCACACGATGCTTGATCTGGTCCGGATTCCTTGCTTCTCTACCCTCCCCCTGCACCCGCGTCCGCGCCCCCAGTTGAGTTTGTTGAATCGCCCAACTCCCGCATCGCCTTGCGCACAATGATGACGAGCAGGATGGTGACCACAATGTCAATCGCCGTGGCACCGTAATACACGCCCGCCAGACCCATGAACGTGGGTAAGATCAACATCACCGGCACAAAAAAGAAGAGCTGCCGTGCCATGC
Organism: uncultured Lewinella sp.; assembly: GCA_938021455.1. Lineage (GTDB taxonomy): Bacteria > Bacteroidota > Bacteroidia > Chitinophagales > Saprospiraceae > Neolewinella. The sequence goes on from CALIGP010000221.1 coordinate 4,941, forward strand.
CAATATAGGTCGCAAACTTTGGGCGATCAATCGCCGGTAGCCAGGTCAGGGCATTGAAGACCAGCGGAAAGATGGGAAGCATGAACATATACAGGCGGAAGAATGTGATCTCCTGTGTGGAGAAATCGGCGTCGGGTAAAACCAGGTGCAGACTCTGCTCCGGAAAAATATTCATAATGATCCAGAAAGGGAAAACGATGTAGAAGCCGGTGCGAACGAAGAGCCAGTAGGCGTCTTTGGTGCGTCCATATTGCCGGGCACCGTAGTTGACACCGGCGATGGGTTGTAGGGCGCGCATCAGGCCAAAAAGTGGCGTCATGAGCAGCAGCATGATACGGTTAGCGGCGGCAAAGAAGGCCAGGTCGCTGTCCAGATCATTACTTACACCAACGATGGCATTGAACACCACGATGGCCTGCACCAGGCCCATCACAGACAGAATAAAGCCGGGAAACCCGAGCTCCAGAATTCGTTTGAACACGCGCTTATCGTAGCGCAGCGAATCGATGTTGGCGGCGAAGGAAGCCTTGCCCCGGTGGTAGTAGCGAAACTCGGCAATGCAATATACGAGCATGCCGGCATTGGAGGCCCAGGCAGCGCCAGTGATGCCAAAATCGAAGTAGCCGATCAGGATGGGCGTAAGGATCAGGTTCAACACCAGACCATAAGCCATCATGCGGGCGGCGGTGCCCATTTTACCTTCTCCCCGGATAATGAAGTTGAGCGAAAGGCCATATACCCAGAGCGGGGCAGCTAATAAAACAACCCTAAGGTAGTCTACTCCGTAGGTCAAAATCTCCCCGCTGCCGCCCATCAGTCGGATCAATTCCGGCGCAAAAATGTAGGCAGGGATAGCGTATAGAAGACTACAAATGAGGGCAATCAGATTGGCGTTAGCCATAATTTTCCCTTGAGTATCCTCATCGTCTTCACCAATAGCGATGCTCAGTAGGTTGGCAGCTCCGGTGCCGGAGAGAGAGCTGAAGCCCATCGTCAGCCCCGCCAGCGGATAGGCCAGAGAAATACCCGCCAGTGCCGTTTCATTCATGAGTTGGCCCACGAAAACGGTATCCATAAAGGCATTGAGCCCATATAGGATCATGGCCGCAATGGCAGGAAGGGCGAGCTGCCACATCACCTTCGGTAATTCGCCGGTAAGGATGAGGTCTTTACGGGCGTTGGGTAGGGCCATGAATAATATGGATTTGGGCCGCGAAGATAGGTCGCTGCTTTTAGTCCCGCGTCCAATAGTCCACAACGGTTACTTCCTCCAATGTAGGTAGCAGCACCGCTAGAAATTTCTCCTGCGCCGGGTCGTCGAGGTAAGCATCGCGATCCGCTTCTGAGAGGAAGGTGAGCAGAAAACTGTGGGTAAAGCCACGATCCAGACCTTCGTGGCTCACGTTCGGGCCCCATTCGTAGTCATACACTAGAGGGATCGCCGCGGCCAGCTCACGAAAGGCAGTTTCTACGGAGTCGGCACCGCTTTCTGTCTTAAAGGAAAACAAGACGACGTGCCGAAGCAATGAGTCTGGAACGCTGATAACTTCCGGCACGCTCGCTGGTTTTTCCGGGGCGCGGTCGCAGGTGCAGAGTAAGGGTAAAAGGAGCAAAGGGAGAAGGACAGCCAGCATTTTCATCTGGCTAAGATAATGAGCTTGCAACCCTTTAGTTAGGGGCTCGTCTTTTTTATAGCCGTGTTATCAATTCTTTTAATACATCATCTTCCATTAAAGAAAAATCCATCACTATGCGCTCCTTATTCCTTTTCCTCCTGCTCGTTTCCGTTGTGTCCTTAACCGCCCAAAGCCGCATCTCCGGATCGGAAATCATCGCTATGCTCGATGACGGGAAAGACGTCCGACTGGAAAACGCTACGGTTACCGGTGACCTGGACTTTACGAAACTCGCAGACCGCGAAGAAGAAAAGAAAGATGGCTGGGGTAATCGGACCAACTACCGCTGCCACGTTCGCAATACGCTCTCTTTCGTCAATTGTACCTTCGAGGGGAAGGTGCTGGGCTATCTCAGCGAAGGCGATGGCTGGAATGGCAAGAACAATGAGCCGCTCTACAACGTCGACTTCCACGATGCCGTTACCTTTCGTGACTGCAAGTTCACCGAAGACGCTCACTTTAAGTACTCTAAGTTTTACGACGAAGCAACCTTCGCTGATTCTCGTTTCGACGAAGACGCCCTGTTTAAGTACACCGAATTCGAAACACCCGTCAATTTTTCAAACACCAACTACCGTGGCTCCGCTAACTTCAAGTACACCGACTTTGAAGAAGAAGTAACTTTTGCCAACGCAGACTTCTCCGCTAACGCCGATTTTAAGTACACTAAATTCCCCGAAGGCGTAGATTTCAGTAAAGTTGTCTTTGGTGACGATGCCGATTTCAAATACACTAACTTTAAGCGCGGTGTAAACTTCTCTGGCACTACCTTCGAAGATAGCGCCGACTTCAAGTACGCTAAGTTCTCGGGTGACTCCGACTTCACCGGAACGGACTTTGGCCGGCACGCTGACTTTAAGTACACGACGGTTAACGGACGGAAGTGGGAGATGTGAAAAAAACAGATAACGAAAATTAAGGCCTTGAATGACCTTGCTGCGATTCCTTAGGAATCGACCCCATAAAAGGCCTCTACAATAATTACCTCTCTTCCAGCCGTGATCCCTTCGGGATCACTATGCGAACACCCTATTATTAAACGGACCCTCCTCCTTAAACACAGACCTTCCAGGAAAAAATACCGTTACCATTCTATGAAAGCTTCCCTCCTTCTCCTTTCCCTACTCTTTCTCTGCCCGACGATAACCAACGCCCAGCAGATCAAACCCGAAAAAGGCTACTCGCCGCACATTGGTGTCGTCGTACAAATGCTTGATGACCTGAAGGGCCGCGTTACCCGCAGTGTCGTCAATCTCGATCAGGAAGGCACTGATTTTTTGCTCGACGACAATGCTAATCGTATCGGTGCCATGATCCTCCACCTGGCCGCCACGGAGAAGTACTATCAGCTTTACACCTTTGAAGGGCGCGGTTTCAACCGCGCAGAACAAGAGGAGTGGGGCGCTGCCATGGACCTCGGTAAGCGCGGACGCGAAGCCCTGAAGGGCAAACCCATCTCTTACTACCTGGAGCGTTGGACGGAAGTCCGCGAAGAAACCCTCCGCCTGCTGAAAACCCAGGACGACAAGTGGTTCTCCGCCAAAGTGAAAGGCAGTAGCATGAACAATCACTGGGCCTGGTATCACGTGATGGAGCATCAGGCCAATCATATGGGGCAGATCCGGCTGATTATTGGGCGGTTGCCGTAGGTACTAGCGCTAAGGAATAAACCCCCTACTTCAGCCCCCGTAAAACCTCCACCACTTCCCGCTGCGTAGTGGCCATCTTATCCCGCGCATACCAGGTGTGCAGGGCGACGTTGTAGGCGTCGTAGTCTTTTTCTTCGGCGGGTAGGGCTTTGTAGTCCATGGCTAGTTCTTGAGCGGGAGCGGGGCGCGGGCCCCAATCTGCCACGACCTCCAAAGAGGCAGCATCAAGAAAAATAACCTTCGGGATGCTACGTGAGCCGTCCGTCAAGAATTGATCAATCAGTTCGGGGTGCTCGTCGCGGAGCACCAGTTTGAGTTCCAGCTTGTCGCTGGCTTCGGCCATATGGTTGAAGAGGGGAATGGTCTGTGCCGCATCCCCGCACCAACCTTCGGTAATAGCGAGCATCAGATGGCTTTTTGTCAGTCCGGCCAGGGCGGTTTCCATTTCTTCTGTGAAGCGGGCTTTACGGTCTAGTCGCTTCATCCGGGATTCGTTCTGGGTGGCGGCGGCGAGGTAGACTTCCGTCTGGTTAGGGCCGGTGGTTTTGCCTTCGGCTAATAGTGCAGTGAGCATCTCGCGGTAGGCGGGGTAGGGTAGAGCGGCGGCGAGGGCTGTGTGGATCGTGTCTTGCATGATCGGGAAACACGGAGGAGGGGAGCATGGTTTGGATCGCGGATTAGACGGATTGACGCGGAACTACATTTTGGCTATAATCATATCACGGATGACGCGGATGAACACGAATAGTCTCTGTCATGAATCCTATTAATCCTACCGCGCAGCAGCCACGAAGTGAATCTATTGATACTGTAGTAAAGTGTCCCCACACCCCCTCAATACCCAATCTTCAAAACCTCCAACTTCTCCGCCTGCCCACCCATCCGAAAATCGGCGACCTCTCCGGCCCAGAGTCCGGTAATGGCTTTAGCAATGGGGGAGGTGAAGGCAATCTTCTTTTCCTTGACGTTGGCTTCGTCTACGCCAACGATTTGTAAGGTCTGTTCTTTACCCTTGTTGCGAAAGCGGAGGGTGACGCGGGCCCCAAAGCGGACTTCCTCCTGCGGCTGGGCCGCAGGATCAATCACCCGCGCAGAGCTGATGCGTGGACGTAAGAGCGCCAGCTTACCATCAATGACCGCGACTGCCCGACGCCGCTCGTCTTCATGATCCGTGGAGAAACCCGCTTTTTCGGCTTCCAACGCGTCGAGCTCAGCGGTAAGCGCTGCAAGACCCGTTGGGGTAACGTAGTTGATGACCCCGGCAGGTAGCGGCGCGCGGGGCGGAATAATCGGTAATTCCTCCTGGTCAGACTCTTTAACGAAACCTCTGGACATAAGCTTAGCGTTGATGGTACTTCTATAGACACATCATGCCGACTTCTTGTTCGTCCGTCAACAGCTTCACTACGGCCTGCGGTGGTTAACCGTTGTAAGATGATGGCAATTCGTTACGCACACATTTTCTAATCAAACTATTACGTTCCTTCCTTTTTCCTATCTTTCCCTCTGTATTTACCTAATCCGCATTCATGCAAATCAAAACTTTGCTACCCCTGGTAGCCATCCTCCTGCTTTCTGCTTGTGGGGAAACGAACACGGCCTCCTCCGAAACTCCCGCTGCACCTGCGGCCGCGCCCACCGAAGCGCCCGCAAAAGCAATGACGGGAGAATGGACCTCTCTTTTTAACGGTAAAGATCTCTCCGGCTGGCATACCTACGGCAAGGAAGGCGTCGGCGCCGCTTGGAAAATTGACGACGGTGCCATCCACCTCGACGTAGCCAACAAAGACGGCTGGCAGGCCGAAGGCGGCGGTGACATTGTGACCGACCAATCCTACGCCAACTACGAACTAGAACTCGAATGGAAGATTGGTAAAGACGGCAACAGCGGTATCATCTACAACATTGTTGAGACCGACGACTACGATTACCCCTGGCTCACCGGCCCCGAAATGCAGGTGCTTGATAACGACGGCCACCCCGACGGCAAGATCAAAACCCACCGTGCTGGCGATCTCTACGACTTCATCTCCGTCGCCGAAGAAAATGTGAAGCCCGTAGGCGAATGGAATCAGGTGAAACTCGTCGTTACCGACGGTAAAGTCGAGCACTGGCTCAACGGTAAAAAACAGGTGGAATACGTCAACAAAGGCCCTGAATGGGAAGCCATGATCGACAACTCAAAATTCAAAGACTTCGATGCTTTCGGCCAATCAACCTCCGGAAAAATCTCCCTTCAGGACCACGGCGACGCGGTCTGGTACCGGAACATTCGCATCCGGGAACTGAAGTAGACGGTAGAGTAGTAGTCTGTAGACGGTAGTGTGGTAGTCGGTAGCTCTACCATTCTACCGACTACAATACTACCGACTATCATACTACCGACTACCAAACTACCATCTACCACTACTATCACACTACCTTACTAATTCAAGACCATGTCTACACCCACTTCTTCGACAAAAACTTTTGCCGACGTACCGGCTAACCGCGACCGGCTCTTCCTCGCCAGTTGCTTCGCCCTCATTGTTACTTCCATGACCTTCGCCATTCGTGCGGGTATT
>CALIGP010000222.1 GCA_938021455.1 uncultured Lewinella sp.
TTGTTGAAACGTCTTGCACGTTTCAATCCGGGTACCCACAAACTTATTACTAGTCTGCTCCACCATGTCGTCCTTGTTCTCTTCCAGAGACTCCGCCATTTTTTTGAAGTGGATGCCTAGATGCTGCGAAAGGTCAAGGTCATAAATTTGCTGAAAAAAGCCCTTTTTTGCGTCCGTCTCGTAGTCTTCCAGGGTAATTAATTCTTCAACCGGCAGGGATTGAATCATTTTTTCTCCGGTGGCAGAAACCTTGTCAGCCCGCATGATCGCGCTAAAGACCAGACGTGCTTCGGGCTTCATTACCCGGTGGATCGCCCGAAACATCTGCCGTTTCTGAGCGGTAATGCTAAAGCTATCCTGAGCAATGACAAAGTCGAAAGTGTCCGGTTCATAAGGCATGTAGTCAACGTCTCCGAAAGACACTTTAACCATCTTACTTAGCTCCATCTCATCAATGCGTGACTGATTAAAGGCGTTCTGTACCTTATCATCATTCAGGCATTCGATTTTACACTGGTGTGTTTCGGCAATGTATCGGGCGGCCGTTCCGAAGCCCGACTGAAGGACAAGAATTTTGGTAGACCGCTTGATTCTCGGTAGCAAACGAAGCATCCTATCGGTTGTTACCCGGCTAGCTTCGAAAGGGCTGAGACTTTCATCTTTGTAAATACCCACGTGGAGATCGTCCCCTCCCCAGAGGTTACGATAAATCTCCTGTGATTTCTGTGTTTCGTCAAAAGTGGCGATAATGGCTCTGTTTTACGTTGTTTGGTCGAGAATTCCCAAAGATAACAATAGGATTGATGATTTGGGCGGTTGATCATTTTTTGGGCGATTACGCAGGTGCAGGCAAAGGGTTCGTAGGAGCAGGGATTTCATTCTCTTTCCAAGACATCCTCCACTAATTCAACACGCCTACCTTCCGGATCTCTAATTACGCAGCGATAACCCCATTCGGATTTCAGGGGTACCTGTAGAATACTTCCTGGCGAGACCTTTCTTAATAGTTCGTCTAGGTTGACCACACTAAAGCCCAGTCGAACGAAAGGGTCCGGCCGCGTTTGTGATTTTGACAACGGGTAAATCTCCAGGACAAAACCGTCCATTTCAGCAGAATAATGGTAGGGGCCAGCGCCATGCCGATGGTGAACGAACCTAAGCCCAAGTGTCATGTAGAAAGCCGTTAGCTCTTCCGGATTAGCGGAGCGAAGGATAAGAAGGTTTAGTCTCATGATGGTAGGCAATAGCTTAGGTTACGTCCAGGGTCATATAAACTTCGTCCATCCTTACGTCTCCGGTACGCGCGGCATCCTTTTCTCGTGCGAACTCATGGAAGCCTTCGCTGAGGTAGAGTTTACAGGCTGCTTCGGCGTAATTTGAAACGGTTAGGTTCAGCCTCTCCAGTCCGGCCATTTCTTTCGTTCTGCGGATGCACTCGCGTAAGAGTTGCCGGGCTGCGCCCCGGCCCCTGGCTACGGGGCTGACGTATACGCCCCAGACCATCCCCCGGTGGCGGCGCTTTGTCTTTTGGTAGCGCTGGAAGCCCAGTATGCCGGTGAGTTGCTCCTGCCCCGCTTCATCTACCATAAAATAGCCGAGGAGAAACTGTTCGTCCGGTTTTTCGACTATCCGGTCCGCCCAGACCTCCGGATCAACGATACTGCCAGCGTCCTGATCCCAGGAAAGTGGATCGGAGGAAAAAGAGGCTGCTCGTAGGGAGACGAAGGCGTCAAGGTCAGTGAGGGTTAGTGGGCGAATCATGGCAATCCTGTTTGTGCCTGAGCCAACGTCAGCACGGCAAAAAAAGTTACGCCGCCTGACTGGTTTGTACCGCCGACTTCACTCGGCGGTACAAATCACCCGTTTGGGTGGGCTTTAGATCAACTCGTACCCAGAAATTTGCCAAAAACCAATTGTTACCTATGTTCAAGCATTATACTTCGCTCTTCACCTTGCTTTTGTTAACCATCCTTTGCACCTGCGTCCGCGCCCAAACAGCAGAGCTGGTATTTCCGGATGATGTTGACCAGTACGAGAACTTCAACAGCCTCTACATCGCCGCCGAAGGCCGTGGCTTCGCCACCGGGCAGTGCGGTAGCCTCCTCCGGACGACAAACAATGGGGCAAGCTTCCAATCTCTGCCGCCACTGCTCAATAATATTTCCTACAGCAAGGTTTCCTGCCTCCCGGCCACCAACTGCCAGACCGTTTTCCTGACCACCAATCGGGGCGTTTATCGTTCAACGGACGCCGGAGGTACCTGGCGGCAGGTGAGCAGCCGAAATTTCAGTAAATACAATTATGAACTCGGCGGTCATCTCTTTGGCTACACCTACCGCCGTACGCAACTATTGCACTCCACCGATGACGGCGCTACCTGGACGGAACTTTCCCTGCCCGTCGACATGTATTCTGAGCTCTACCCCGTCTCCAGTACGGAATGGTACTACTATGGAGAAAATAAGCTCTTCAAAACCACCGACGCCGGCGTAAACTGGGAGACGGCCTTTACCTTCCCCACGACGAATAACATTAACGGCGGTTTCCGGGACGATAACGGGAATTTTTATGCCTCCTTTGGCCCCGACTTTTACGAAAGTACTGATGATGGAAATAACTTCACCCTTCAATCCAGCACACAACGGTTCTATTCCACCATTTCCGAAATCTGGCGTGGACAAGAGGACAGTATCCATATCATCAGCTTTAATGGCTTCCGCTTTAGCACCGTCGACAACGGTGTGAACTGGATCAACACCCCTCCCGCCACTTTTCAATCTTACAACAGTTACACCCGGGCCGAGGGCCGGTTTTTCGCCGCAGCTGAAGGCCTTAGTTTAGTGACCGCTGACGAGGACTGGCTTAATCAACAGTTATTATTAACCGAAAAGGTACCGGAGTTTGACAACATTCAGTTTGCTGACGAACAGTCCGCCTATGCCTACGAAACCCAAAACGGAGACGTCTATAAGTCCGAAAACGGTGGTGCGACCTGGGCCATTACGGCCAATCTGGGCAGCTCCACCGAAGGGCGGCTGAAGGTGACCAACAATAAGCACGTATACGCTTTTGGCCGGGAGTTTACGCTTCAACGCAGCGAAGATGGCGCGCGCACTTTCGAGGAGCCACGCTTTGTTCGGCAAGCTGGCATTAACGGAACACGGGTGGCTTTCTCGCCGCTGCCCGGCGGTGGTCTTATCGCGCTCATCAGCGGTAAAACGGTACGTTCCGACGGCAATAGCATCACAGCTGAATACACCAACAGCATCGACATTAACGGCGGCAGCTGGGACATGACGATGATCACTGATGACTTTGGCTTCGTGCACCGCACCCCACGGGAGCCATTCTACCGGACCGTTGACGGAGGAGCGAACTGGCAGGAAGTAGCTTCGCCCGGCACCAGTGGGCTTTTTTACAGCTACTTCTATTTTTCGGACGCGAATAACGGATACGTCGGCGGCGGCAATAACGGCACCTACCGTACGGCTGATGGAGGCCTCACCTGGACACCGGACGAAACCCTGCCCCGTACCTACGGCATTTTCAAAATAGAAGACAATCTCTTTGCCATTGATCGCCAAACACTCTACCGCAGCGTAGACAACGGTGAATTCTGGGACCAGGAGGACGAAATAAACTGCAGTGGCATCAACCTCGCGACCATTCAACCGGGCACCGATAAGATCTTTTACACCATGCTGGGTGCCATTGGCAGCTTTGACCCGCAGGAGATCCTAAGTCCGGTCGACGAGATTTCCCCTTTGCAGGGCAGCCTGCGTGCCATTCCCAATCCTTCCTCCGGAGCCTTCCGGTTGGAGCTGCCAGCAGCAGGCGTTGACCTGGTGCAAGTCAGTGTCTTCGACCTGACCGGCCGACAGATTCTTACTAAGCAGCTGACAGGAAACGCGACAGCAGATGTCGACCTGACGGGACAGCCTGCAGGTGTTTACGTAGCCAGAATCCGTAGTAGCGAAGGGAAGATTTTAACGACTCGGTTGGTGAAGCGGTAGCTGGTAACATTAGTCATCCCCATTTTTTGGAATATATGACTATGTTTTCTACCGTATCGCAAGGTTTTTAGCGGACAGCGGACAGCATTCAGGCAGAGCAGCTCTGAATGCTGACCGCTGTCCGCTTTTTCAGGCTACAAGAAGCTTGATGGAGCGAGAAAAAGCCAGAAAATCAGCCTAAACTCCGGGATGACTCTTACAACTCCTCCCGGAGAATACCGTAGTACACCACGTCGTGGTAGGTTCCGTTGCGGAACATATGCTGCCGGAGGACGCCCTCTTTCTGCATTCCTGCCTTGGCCATCACCTTGCCGGAGGCAGCGTTGACGGCCACGTAATGGGCGGCCACTCTGCGGAGGTCAAGTTCTTCAAAGCCGAAGCGGATGATGGCCGCTGCGGCTTCGGAGACAAAGCCTTTATTCCAAAAGGGCTCGGCAATCCAGTAGCCCAACTCGGCGTGAGAAAATGCTTTATTCACGTGCAGGCCGATTCCTCCCATGAAAGCTTCTGTTTCCCCATCCCGAATGCTGAAGATGTATTTTTCGCCGGATTCCCGCCCCTGATGAGCCAGATTGAGCCAGTAGATGGCATCCTTTTCCTGGTAAGGGTGCGGAATATTCAGGGTATAGCGCGACACCTTTTCGTTCCCGGCATATTCCACAATTTCGGGGATGTCTTCAACGCGAAGAGGAGCTAGCAATAAACGGGTGGTGCGTAATTGGCTGGATATAGACATGGCGAGGGTGATCTATGTTTGTACCGCCGATTTCAGTCGGCGGAAGGGGTTTACTAGTACAGTGTAAACTAAGTTGAGATAGGTTTTTGCGCCGGGATTTTGTTTGCTGGCTAGATGAAAAAACCGGTGCATAGCCATAGCTAAGGACCTGTTTTTTCATGACGCCAGCGAGCAAAAGACCAAGCAGGAACCAGCGAATACTTAGTTTACACTGTACTAGTCCCTCCTCAACAAATCGTCCTGCCAATATCGGTGCGCCCCGAGGCGAAATTTTGCGGGAATCACAAAACCGGCCTTTTCGTTGATCTCCAGTCGGCAGAAAAAAGCCAGGTGCGGAGCGCTTTGGGTAAAATCGAATACGGGCCCGTTGGGCGTTCGGCCCAGGCCTTCCGTCACGAGAAGTGGATTGGGGGTAGAGCGGAAAAATTCGCTGGCGCGAAAAACATCCCGGACACGGCGGAGTTCCAGGCGGAAGCCGGAATCAGTCCTACTGGTAGCGAGATAACCAAAGGGCAGTTGGCTGATGAATTCCCCACCACCGCCACCAAAAGCGGGAGCGATGGAAAAGTCCGGGAGTACGTAAATTTTACCGTCCATATCCACGGTAGCCGGAGCAGGTGTTTCTTTCAAAAATGGAGGAACGATCTGTGCACGTTGAGCCTGGGCGCTGCCGCAGGTGCAGAGCAAGAACAAAAAGAGCAGCGTTTTGACACCGTTCATGATCGTTTGTTTTTGTTACTCTTGTAATCGCGGAAAACGAAGTCTCCCAATCCCTGCAAGCCGGAGTAATAAGCCTTTCCTCCGTTCGTTTCCGTAAAGGTTTGTACGAACTGTACGAGCCAGGGGTCGCGGGCAATCATAAATGTGGTAACCGGAATGGACAGCTTACGCAGCCGGCCGGCCAGATTTAGTGTACGGTTGACAATGGTCCGGTCTAGACCAGCGCTATTCTTGATGTAGCGGTTACCCCGCTTGATGCAGGTCGGCTTTCCGTCGGTGATAATGAAGATCTGCTTATTCGGGTTGCGGCGGCGGCGGAGAATATCCATGGCTAATTCAAGACCTGCCACGGTGTTGGTGTGATAAGGGCCAACCTGTAAGTAGGGCAAATCCTTGATCTCCACCGGCCAGGCATCGTTGCCGAAGACAATGATATCCAGCGTATCCTTAGGGAAGCGCGTGGTGATGTACTCACTCAGCGCCATGGCCGTTTTCTTGGCGGGGGTGATACGGTCTTCACCGTAGAGAATCATGGAGTGACTGATGTCAATCATCAGCACGGTAGACATTTGGGCCTGGTAGTGGGTCTCGTACACTTCCAAATCGTCGTGGGTGAGCTTGAAGTCACCGATGCCGTGATTGATTTGCGCGTTGCGCAAAGACTCAGACACGGCCAGTTTGTCCAGGCTATCACCGAACTCGAAAGGACGACGTTCGCTGGTACGCTCGTCTCCTCGGCCACTGTAGCGGGCGCTGTGGTTGCCGCGCTTGGTTTTCTTGATGTCGCCAAACAGATCTTTGAGCGCTTTTTGACGTAGCTGACCTTCCATCTTGGCGGTCGGGACGTAAGGCGGCTTACCGGGCCCGTCACCCGGTTGGATGAAGTTCTTATCGATCAATTCCTGGATAAACTCCGCCATGGAGTAATCCTCATTGGTCAATTCATACTGCCGGTCGAGTTGGGTGAGCCACTGGAGGGCCTCGCCTACGTTGCCGGAGGTGTGGGTGAGCAGCTCCTGAAATAATTTCAGGAGTTTCTCGAAGTCGGTTTCGTTGCCTTCACCGGGTAAATAATTTTTGAATCGCCAGCCGATCATATGGTTTTGGGTCTTGTGATGGTAGAACGGCTGGAGGGGCGTTTGGGTTGTGGGGAAGAGCCGCTTCGCGGCTTGGGGAGTTTGCGCGCGGAGAACGCGGAGAGAAGGAGAGACAGGAGAAGAAAGGGAGACAGCCGCTTCGCGGCGTCGGGAGTTTGCGCGCGGAGAACGCGGGGATAAGGAGAGGCAGGAGAAGAAAGGGAGAGCATTATGCACCTGAATAGCCTTGACAATGTTTTAATTTAAAATTAAACCATTATTTTGTTTTATTACGTAAAACAACCTAATTTTGGGCAACACCCTATCCTATTAACTTTTAAATACACCCTACATGCGTCAGATTGATGAGATTACCGCCATAATCGTAGACGAAATTTTCCAGACTTATAAAAAATATGGGCCTGGCCTATTTGAAAGAGTTTATGAAGCTGGATTAGCTGGACGATTAGAGGCCAGAGGGTTGTCTGTTGAACGGCAAAAACAAATATGTATTACGGATGAGTTCATTACCAATGAGCCAGCCTTCTTTGCGGACCTCTTAGTGGATGGCCGGGTCATTATTGAGTTGAAATCCGTTGAAAAACTCAATAAAACACACCATAAGCAATTGCAGACTTATCTCCGTCTGAGTGAAAATACCGTTGGAATACTCGTCAACTTTAATTGCACCTTTCTTAAAGACAACATTAAGAGAGTTGTATACCGCTATGATGATCGTCAGTTTAGACTGACCAGTTACAAAGAACTTCAAGAATAGATAAAGCTCTCCGCCTTTCTCCTATTCTCCGCGGCCTCCGCGATCAAAACCACCACAAGCCGCGAAGCGGTCATCAACCTAAAGAGTTCAACAACCTCACCACTGCTTCTTCATCCGGGCTGGCGGCAACAAGACAGTCAACGCCCCGGGCAGTCAACGCTGCAGCGGTACTGGGCCCGATGGCGATCACCCTTGCACCTGCGGTGAGCGCCTGATGATCCACAAAAGCGGAGACGTTCAGGGGGCTGGTAAAAATGTACACCTCCGCCGAAATGGGAGATTGTAGTGGCACGGCAATATTATCGTAGCAAATGTCGTCAAGTACCGTAATTAAGTCCGCTACTTGCGCTTGAACGGTCTTGCGCGACTGTCGCGCACGGGGAAAAAAGACACGTTGCCCCCTGGCCAATTCCCCGAAGGCAACGGCGACCTCTTCGGGAGTGCCTGCCCCCACAAAATCCACCCGGCCAGCCAGCTTTTGTAATGTCTTTGCCGTACCCGGCCCCATAGCCGCCAGTTTCGCCATTGGTACACCGCCCGCCAAGCCAAAGTCTACCGCCCGCGAGCTGTAAAAGAACCACCAATCTACTTGCTTGGGTGGAGAAAACGAAATGGGCTGAAAGTCAATCAGCGAAGTAGCCAATAAGGTATGTCCTCCGGCTACCGCCCAGGTGGAGAGCGGGCTTTGCCCGGAAAGATGTCGTGAGATAAAGACCGTCATACCCACACACAACGATTTTGTGGGCCATTCGGTTACTCTATTAGAAATACGACCAAGTGGAACAACAATAAGCTCCCCTGAAAAATGGTTACTTTTGCGCTCTCTTTCGGAGCTTTTTCGGATGAATCATACTACCATATGAATTACATAAAGCACCTTCTCTTACCAGTGATCCTACTGGTTCTCACCGCTGGCCTACAGGCTCAGCAGGATACAGACGTTCTGTTTACCGTTGACGGTAAAGAAGTAACCGTCGGTGAATTTCGCTATATCTACACCAAAACAAATGGTGATGTGGCGGACTTCAGCGAGGAAAGCGTCATGGAATACCTCGACTTGTATCAACGATTCAAACTTAAGGTCGCCCGGGCCCGGGAAATGGGCCTGGACACTATTGTCTCTCTGCAGCGCGAGCTAGAAGGCTACCGCAAACAGCTGGCCGACAATTATCTGATCGACAAGCAGGTAACGGACAAGTTGATTACGGACCTTTACGAGCGACAGCAAACAGACATTGACTTCAGCCACATTCTCTTCCAGTTCAAGGGCAATCCACTACCAGAAGACACCCTGGCCCTTTACAAGAAAGCTTTAGAGGTAAAGAAAGGCTTAAAAGCTGCTGGTTTTGCGGCCGCAGCCGGTCAGTACAGTGACGACAAGTACAGCAAAACCCGTGGTGGCCGGATTGGCTTCGCCACCGCACCATTTCCCAGAGGGCTACACCACCTTGAAGCTGCTCTATACCAAGCTCCAAACGGGGAAATTCTTGGCCCCATCCGTACGGATGCTGGCTATCACCTGGCCATTAAAGAAGGTAGCCGACCAGCCCGTGGTGAAATGGAAGTAGCGCACCTTATGGCGCGTAAACCACAGGATGCTAAAGGCTCCGTTGTGGTTCCCACCAAGTTACAAAGCGCCAAGAAATTACTTGAGGACGGACAAGACTTTGGCAAAATAGCGAAGATTTACAGTGAAGACAGTAAGACTAAAAATAACGAAGGCTACCTCGGGTTCTTTGGTATCAATCGTTATGAGCCTGCCTTTGAAAACGCGGCCTTTAGCCTGACGGAAGATGGACAGGTAACCGACATCATTGAAACCAGCGCCGGATTTCACATCATTAAGCGGATTTCCCGAAAGGGCAACCAACCGTTAAGTGACGTTCGGCCTCTTTTGGAGAAAAAAGTAAAGGCTGACGGTCGTTATGCCGACGCCAAAAAACAGATGCTACGCGATATCCGTAACTCCGCCAACACGAAAGAAAATACGGCCGTTTTCGGACGCTACGCCGCTGCGCTAGTGGACTCCACTTTCCTCAACTACCGCTGGAAGCCCTCCCGGGTAGCTAAAGATGAAGCGGTTTTAGAAATGGATGAAGGTTATAAAGTCATGCTATCCTCTTTACAGGAGTACCTCCGGAAGAACAGCCGAAAGCGGGTCAGCCTGGCTCGCGGGGGTAATTCATTCACTGTCGCTAAGGCTATGTATGAAGAATGGATGGACATTGAACTGATGGCTTACGCTGAAAGCCGCCTGGAACGGGACTACCCGGAGTTTGCCGCTCTGATGCGGGAATATCGGGAAGGCATTTTACTCTTCGAGGCGACTAAGATCGAGGTCTGGGACAAAGCCAGCCAGGACACGACCGGGCTAAAGGCCTTCTTCGCCGAAAACGCCAACGATTACCAATGGGAGAAACGTGCCGTCGTTTCCCACTATGAGTTGAGAACGGCTTCAGACATTGATATCAACGAGCTATATGCTTATGCCGCTAAAAACGGCGTGGATAAAACATTAGACAAATTTGGCCGGGCCAATGTCGACGCCAGTACGGAAAAGTACGAGTTGGCTCGTTTAGCGGACCTACAGGTAACAAAGCCACAGGTAGGAGCCCAGTCCGTCATCAAGAACGATCTAAAGGCCGGGAAAGCTTCCTTTTACAAAGTGGAAGAGTTGATGCCCGCCCGCAAGAAAGAATTAAAAGAAGCCCGTGGTTACGTGATTGCGGACTACCAAGACAAACTCGAACGCGAGTGGGTCGAAATGCTGCGTAAGCAGTTCCCCATCAAGGTCAACAAGAAAGTACTCTCTAAACTTATCAAGTCTTGAGAATACCGACGTGGGTAGCTATACTTTGGCTGCCAATTCTGTTACTGACGGCTTGTTCCGGAGAGGAATCGACGGGAGAAGACCGCGTGCTTGCCAGAGTACACCAGAAGGAGTTACTCCTTTCTGAACTGGAAGGCATGTTCCCGGCTAACGCAACTGCCGAAGACAGTACATTGATCATTCAGGCCTTCATCAACCGCTGGTCCCGAGATGCGGTATTGCAATGGGAAGCAGAACGCAACCTACCCGCTGATCTTAATATTGATCGGTTGGTCAGGGATTATCGTTCCAGCCTCGTTAGCAGCCACTATGAGCAAGTACTGGTAAGTCTCCGGCTTGATAGTGCCGTTAGCAGGGAACAGCTAGAGGCATATTATGAAGCAAACAAAGGGCAGTACCAGTTGGAACGCCCCATTGTTCGATGCTTGCTGATCCGGGTCCCCTACCCACTAGAGGATGAGGAAAGCCTGCAAACGCTGTGGAATAATGGTAAAATCACCGATACCATGGCCCTGGAAAACTACTGCGAGCGTTTCGCAGAGGTATCCTTGTTGCAGTCCGAAGCCTGGTATAGTCTGGATGACATCGCCGCTCAACTTCCTGATGGCACGTTGACAGCAAACAATGTGAACGCTAAACGAGAGTTTAGCCTGCAGGAAGGTGGTTTCCGGTATTACTTTCGCCTTCTGGAGGTAAAACCCCGACTGGAGATTGCCCCACTCAGTTACGTTGAGGATCAGGCTCGTAAGGTGATCCTCCACAACCGCAAGCGGGAATTGCTTGACGAAGCCCGCGAAGAGATTTTCGACCGTGAACTACGGCGCAACAATATTGAAACCTTTACCAACCGGTAAAACCTCTACCATGAAAACGATTTATTCCGTACTGGCCCTGTTTTTTATTCTGGCAACCTCTTCTCTGGCTGCCCAGAGTCAGCCCGCTGTCATTGACCAGGTCATCGCCCGGGTTGGCGGAGAGTACGTTTTGCTCTCTCAACTCGAAGAGCAGTTTGCTCAAGCCGTAGGGCAAAGTAACACGCCACTTCCACCAGAGGCCCGCTGCCAGATTCTTGATCAGATTTTGGTCGGCAAGCTATTGTTCAACAAGTCTAAATTGGATAGTATCGAGGTAAGTGACAGTGAAGTTGAAGGACAGCTCAACGCCCGGATTGACCGAATTCTCGGTTATATGGGAGGTAGCATCGAGCAATTCGAGGATTACTACGGCCAAAGTATCACGGCTACCAAGGAACAGTTCCGGGAAGACCTGCGAGAGCAAATCAGTGTAGAGCGGATGCGTGGTAGTGTCATCCAGGAAGTGAAAGTAACGCCAGCAGAGATCAAAGATTTCTTTTCTAAGATCCCCAAAGACAGTCTTCCGTACTTCAACGCAGAAGTAGAAGTTGGTGAAATTGCCCTAAAACCAGAAGCGAATGAAGATACCCGAGAGCTAACCATAGCACGGCTCGAAGATATCCGGGAACGAATTACTGCTGGCACGCTAACCTTTGAAGAAGCGGCGCAAAAGTACAGCGAGGACGGTTCCGCACGTGGAGGCGGAGACCTGGGCTGGACGAAGCGAGGCAAGTTCGTGCCTGAGTTCGAAGCCGCTGCCTACAACCTTGACCCGGGGGAGATGAGTGGCATCGTGAAGTCTGAGTTTGGCTACCACCTCATCAAGCTACAGGAACGCCGGGGAAATACCATTCGCGTATCTCACGTGCTGATGCGCCCTGAAGTCAAAGATGAAGATATTGAAAAAGCCTCTCAGTTTTTAGACAGTATTGCCAACCTGGTTCGGTTAGACTCACTCAGTTTCAGCTTTGCCGTTAAGCGTCATGGCACGGATAAAGTGCAGAGCTACAACAACGATGGCCGGATGACAAACCCCACCAGTGGCAACACTTTCTTTGAAATTGGCGACCTTGATCCAGACGTTTACTTCACCATCGATGAGATGGAAATTGGAGACGTAAGTGAGGTGATCGAATACAGCGATCCACGTGGAGAGAAGCTGCTCAGGGTTGTCCAACTTCAGTCACGCTCTTCCCCGCACCGGGCCTCTCTCGGCCAGGATTATGCGAAAATTCAGGAAGCGACCAAGCAGGCCAAGCAGCAACAATACTTGAGTGACTGGATTGAAGAGACTATCGGAGCAACGTTCATTATGGTCGACAAACGCTACCAGGGCTGCCCCGCCGTAAAGAACTGGCTCAATGATAGCCGGAAGTTGACCGTGGGGGGTGCCCGGGCTTCTGCGGAGAAGTAGTTCGTTAGTATTTTAGTCTGTTGGTATTTTGGGCTGC
Source organism: uncultured Lewinella sp. (assembly GCA_938021455.1). Taxonomy (GTDB): domain Bacteria; phylum Bacteroidota; class Bacteroidia; order Chitinophagales; family Saprospiraceae; genus Neolewinella. Next base: position 12,459 of record CALIGP010000222.1, read on the forward strand.
CGCATATTGGAAATGGTTTCCTAATTTTTCAGGGTAAAGTCATTTAATCGTGGCAGCCCAAAACACCAACGAACCAACAGACCAAAACACCGATACGGCGCTGGCGCAGGATGCAATGATTGGTTTTAAACAAGCAGGGTGTATGGTTCGTTATTACCCCACCAACTATCTAATGAATGCCCACCGTTCCTGCTCCGTTACAAGTTTTACTTGACCATCCTTCTAAACACCTGGAGGGGACGGATATTCAGCTAGTCCTCCCCATCGGGCGGAGTCTGCTCAACGAGGTATTGGATGCCAGGCCAGCGGATACCCCCGTTCAGGAGCTCCTGCTGGACCCCGAGGCCAACAACCTGGTCAATCTCCATCTCGGCGTCAAAGCGCCAGTCCTCGGCAGCGTGCGCCGGAAGATCACCTTCCGGCCGAAGGGGTCCGTTTCTTTCCCCAACCAGCCTTGGCTTCATTTTGACATTACCGATGGTTTCAAGATGTTCGACAAGCCCATCATCAAGCTGATGCAGGGGCAGATCGCAGAGCGATTACCCAAAGGCATAGAGCTTACCTCGGATCACCTCCGCCTCCACCTTCCCGCGCTGCTTACCTCAGCCGGCTACCAGGCATTGGTGCCGCTCATCAAAAACTTACGACTCACCAGTGAGGCGAATGTATTGATCTTACAACTCCATCTCAAAGCGTAGAAGTTTTGAGTCGGGGTGATTAAAATGTAAGCGTTATTAGTCATCAATGTTTTGGGGCCTTATTTGGGCTAAAGCCCAAACCTGTGTTACAAAGCTCTTCGAGCTACTAAACCGGAAGCATTGGTTGAAAGTCCTACTATTTTAATCCCTCTGGCTTTTGCCTTCCTTCATTAACCCATTCCTTCATTCTATCATTCACTTATGCACCCCGTTCAAAAGCATCTCTTCGACACCAATTTCCGTGATCTCTCCGGCACCAAACTGGAAGGAACCATCGCCCTCAGTGATGAGCTGATCAACCTCGGCATCCTCGACTTTTTGCAGCAACTGCAAAAGCCCGACACGGATACTCCCAAGGCAAAAAGTGAGGCGCCCGCAGCCTCCTCCGCAATGCCTAATCCCGCTGACCTGCTGAAGATGGTCACCATCGAAGAAGTCAAGTACCGCACGGAGGCAGGTAGGACGATGGTGGATATTAAGGCGGGGATAAAATAGAACCGTAATTCCTAAATCAGTCTCATTATGAAGTTTCACACGGCAATACCTGAGAAGTTAAAGCCATTCTACGATTCTGAGCTATTAGCCTATCAAACGGAGTACTCCAACGAGAACCTAACGAAAGCATGGCACCATTTAGAAAGAGCGCATATTATCGGACAGAAGTATCCGTATGCGCATACCTGTGTGCACTGGAAAATGCTTCAGTTTGGGATTAAGATAAAAAGCAGAAAAGAGGTGATCGGGCAAATCCCCCGATTACTGTTTGGGGGCGTAAAGTCTTTTGTCGGCAAGATTCCCGTTGGAAATCCCGGCGGTGCCAATGTGCCGCCATTGCGCCCTTTTCCGATAGAGCAAGAGTTACGAGAGATTTTCATCAACGCAGGTATTCATGATTAATGGGTTGGTTTCCCTTTATGAGTTAGCAAACAATGAACATGCGTCATCCCTAACTTTGGGTAACGCTTAGGGAGCTTTCTCTTGTAGATAAGCTGGGTAGTGGCACAAAAAAGCGATCAGCGTTCAGGCAAAACTGCTCTGAACGCTGATCGCTAAAAATCTTATCCGCTACTGCAAAACATAGTCATCTATACTAAAAATTAGGCTGACTCATGTTTGTTGCTTTACAAGCAGTTATCACTCCAATTCTTTCAACAAAGTACTAGCCGCTAATTTCCCTAATGAATTAGAGGCTAAAGGACTTGCACCAGTGATTAACCTCCTATCCAAACAAACGGTATTATCGGACGCGGTATTCATAATATTAGCGCCTAAACTTTTTAGCTTTTCGCTCAAGCCCCGGGGCATATCACCGGGCAAATACCCAATCATAGGTGTCTGCTTATCCACAGCGTCTGGGAATACGGCCATATTGTAACCTTCATAGAGAAACTCTTGACCATCTAGTGTAGTTGACAGAAGAGCGCCTGGGCCATGACAAAGCGTTATGGTAAACAGGTCGTTCTCATGTGCCCAACGCAGTGCTTTGCCAACGTTTCGATCTTCAGGAATACCTAGCATGGCTCCATGTCCGCCAGGCACAAAGACTGCTGCGTAAGATGCAGCTGCGATGGAGTTGGTGAAGGAGGTATCAACAAACTCTTGCAGTTTTTTGGGCTGCTCAAAGCTTGACTTGTATTCATTGTAGATAGACTTCACGTATTCATCTTTGCCCGGAAACGCCCACATTTCAAATACTACAGGTTTTCCGGTTGGGGTAACTATTTCAAAATCGAACCCAGCATTTTTAAGGTGTAACATCGGCAACAGAGCTTCTACAGGATGGTTTCCAGTAGAAAACATTCTACCATTTTCCATGGTCATGTTTTTTTGCTCTGTAAAAATCACCAAAATCTTCGACCTCTCTCCTTGATATTTCGTGTAGGAAACATTTTCAAAGTCACTAACTTCAACAGTAGCTAAAGTTAAAGCGAGCGTTGATGGGCTATAAGAACCATCCACCTCTAGTTTTGGTCGGGTTGTAAAGTACAGTGCAATAAAAGCAATAAAAATAATGCCTACTAGGCCAATTAAGATTTTCTTCATCATGGTTTTAATTATTTCACGCAAAATTAAAGCCCGATTAAGGAATAAAAATTGACCTATGGTAAGATACTTTTTTTAGCTTTTTCAACCCTTACACGACTCAAGCTTTCTTGTGTGACACCTAAATAAGAGGCGATGTGATAATTTCGAGCATATTGTTCTACATCCGGGTATTGTTCTAAAAAAAAATCATATCTCTCCGAAGCCGTCAGCTGTAACTGGTTCAATATTCTTTTATACAAACTAACTAAATGACGCTCTAAGAGCCCCCTTTGAAAGGGCTCGTATTCCGGGAAGCGTGCAAGAGTCTCGTTAAGTTCTTTAGCCCTAAATTCAATAATACTTGCTTTTTTCAGGCATTCTATCGTTAGTGTAGCAGGTTCATTATTATGAATAGCAATGTAATCACTTATCCACCAATTTTTAACGGCAAATTGTAAGGTATGCTCTTTCCCTTTTTTGTCGGTGCAATAGGATCTCAGGCACCCACTTGTCACAAAATATATTCGTTCTACACTTTGCCCCTCCTGTATTAGCCTTTCCCCTTTAGAAAAAGTCTTCTTTTTAGAGATAGACCGTAGGTATTCTTCGGCTTCAGAACTTAGACGTATGCTACCTTTTATTTTTTCTATTAGTTCTTCCAATTCTCTGGTTTTATTTTGGTCGTTTACAACATTAAGAGCGTGTCTAATCTTAACACTTTGGCCTGCCTATGCCAATAACATGAGCGATTCGGTCTGTCCCCAAAGTGGAGATTGATCGTGGAGGGAGTAAACAGCAACCGAAGTGCCCCACCGTAGACAGCGCAAAAGCTGAGCGCTTTATCTGCTACTTCTACTCAAAAAAGACCTTCTCCCCCACCATTTCCAAACTCATCTCCCAAAGAATCCGAGCCTCGTCCCGATCATAGGAACTAGAGTAGGATTTCTTGGGTGCGCAGTCATCCCAGTACTGCCCGGACTGATCTTCGAGGCCAGGCTCAGTGGCGAGGAAGATGCTGGTGGCCGCCCCTTGGGCGGGCGTTTTGTTCCCGCTCATGCGCCGCCGGACTTTCCAGGCAACGCTGTGCAGCCAGGTGTTTCCTTTGATACCGATATCGGTTTGTACTAACCCGGGCTGGACGGCGAAGATGGTTGGGTAATCATCGCTTGGTCGCTGGCGGTTATACTCGTAGCAGAAAAGGACATTAGCCAGTTTGCTTTGGGCGTAAGATCTCAGGCCGTGGTAGTTCCCGTCCAGGTTGATGTTATCGAAGAACATCCCCTTGATCTGCTTATGGCTGTCAGAGGCAACACAAACGACCCGGCTTCCGGGCGCTGCCCGGAGGGAAGGCATCAGCAACTTCGTGAGCAGGAAGTACGCCAGGTGATTAATGGCGAAGGTTTTCTCTACGCCTTCGGCTGTCAACTCTTGTTTGGAGTTCCAGACACCGGCATTATTGATCAAGACGTTCAGGCGGGGAGCCATGGCTTTGACCTCTTCGGCGAGCTGGCGCACTTGCGACAGTTCTCCGAGGTCGGCCACAACGGTTTTGAGTTGGGCGTCTGCTTTTCTTTCGAGGATGCTGGCGGCAGCGGCCTCCACTTTTTCGCGATTACGACCGTGTAGGATAACGGTGTAACCACGGCCGGCAAGATCACGGGCGGTAGCGAAGCCGATGCCTCCGGTAGCTCCGGTAATGAGGACTGTTTTGTGCATAGGTTATTTGTGGGAATAGTCGGCAAGTTACTTCAGCGGCAAGGGATAGTCATCCTTTCCGCGATTTAAGGGTTACGCTATTGCACTAATCTTACACTATGCTACGCTTGCTTGTTTCCGCTCTACTTCTTGCCTGCCTATTTACCACCTGCCAGCAGGCCACTAATTCCGCTACTGATGAAGTGGAAACCACCCTTGCACCCGCGTCCGCGCCAGCGACTCTTGCCTCTGCCAAAGTACTTGACCCCGCTGCCGTCAGCATCCTTGACCGCGCCCATGAAGCGCACGGTGGCCAGCGCTTCAACAAAGCGAACTACGGCTTTACCTTCCGGGATAAGCAGTTTGAGTTTATTACAGAAGACGGAACCGAGCTCTACAGCAGTTTCTACGAGAAAGAGGGTAAAACCTACTACGACCGAATCGAGGGCGGCTCTTTTTACCGCCTAATCGACGATACCAAGCAGACACTCAGCGAAAAGGAAACCAACACCGGATTTGAGGCGCTCAACTCCGTCATCTACTTTGCGACTCTACCCCACAAGCTACGCGACCCGGCCGTTAATCTCTACACCGCAGGTACCGCCACCATCAAAGGGAAGGCCTACGATGTGCTCAAAGTCAACTTCGATGAGGAAGGCGGCGGCGTGGACCACGACGATAATTTTCTGTATTGGATCAACCAGGAAACCAACCGGATCGACTATCTCGCCTATGATTACAAAACCAATAAGGGTGGTGTTCGCTTTCGCTCTGCCTTCAACCCGCGGGTAGTCACAGGTGTGCTGTTTCAGGATTACGTTAATTATATGGCGCCAGTCGGAACGGCGCTAATCGACCTTCCCGCTCTCTACGAAGAGGACAAGCTGAAGGAGCTATCGATTATTGCTACGGAGGAAGTCGTTCAGCTGGATTAGTGGAGTCTCGTTCGAGGTAAAACATGAGTCATCCCGGAGTTTGGGCAACATTTCCTGTATTTTCTCCCCTGTACCCAGTTTGGTTGGCATAAAAAAGCGATCAGCGGACAGCATTCAGAGCTGTTTTGCCTGAATGCTGTCCGCTGATCGCTAAAACCC
>CALIGP010000223.1 GCA_938021455.1 uncultured Lewinella sp.
CATCGGCTGCGTCCTGCACGGAGGCGTTTCCGTAGGCCATGCGGGCGTGTACGTCGTAGGCTACGGCGTAGCGGATGAAGAACTCTCCCCAGCCCGTACAGCTAACCCCGCAGGTGGCGTTGTCGGCATAGGTTCCGGCGCCGATTAGGGGGCTATCTCCAAGGCGGTTGTAACGTTTGTTAGTCATGCCCCCCGTGGAAGTTCCGGCAGCGAGGTTACCGGATTTGTCAAGGGCTACGCAACCAACGGTGCCATACTTACGGTCAATCTCTTCGATAATGCGGTTGCCTTCGATTTTTTCCTGTTCTACCTTTTCACCTTCTAAGGCGCGTTGCAGAGCGGCCCAACGGTGTTCCGTCCAGAAGTACTTGGGGTCGACGGTCTCCAGTCCTTGTAGGATAGAAAACTCTTCAGCGCCCTTACCGGAAAGTAGCACGTGCTCCGATTTTTCCAGTACGGCCCGCGCTCCGCTGATGGGGTGTTTGAGGTTGGTGACGCCGCCGATGGCGCCGGCATTTTGGTCGTGGCCCGTCATGAAGCTGGCGTCCATTTCATTGATACCAGCGTTGGTGAAGACGGCGCCCTTACCGGCGTTGAAGTGAGGGCTGTCTTCCATAACCCAGATGGTTTTCTCGACGGCATCGGCGGCGGAGCCGCCGGCTTTGAGCACGGCCTCTCCGGCATCGAGAGCGGCGTTCATGGCGGCTTTGATACCCGCTTCGCGCTCAGGCGTCATGTTTTCGGGTAGGATGGTGCCGGCACCGCCGTGGATGACCATGGCGTAGGCAGGAGCAGGAGTGGCGGAGGCTTCCATGATAGCAGCGTTTTCAGCTTCCGGCCCCATTTCAGGGGTGGCGCGGTCGCAGGTGCAAAGAAGGAGAATTAAAGAGCAAAGAAAGAGAGTACGCATAGCCATCAGCGGTAGTATTTTGCTGGCTAAGGTAGGTTATTTTCGTCCTTTGGAGTCTTTTCTTATCGGATGCTCTCCTTGCTCTCTTAGCCCTAGTTAGCACCTGCGGACCCCGCTGAGCTTGCCGAAGTGTCAGCGCCAAACAAAGTCTAAAACCAAATCATCTCGGGTGGATAAAACAAGAACCCCGGTCACTTTTCAGTGCCGGGGTTAGAAAGTAAAGTACGCATAAGGCCTTGGGTCAGTTTGGAGAGACGCTAATACAAAGACAATTTATTGCCCAAGCCTTTCTGACAAAAAAAACTAAACATCGGATTGTTACTTTCCGTCCCAAAGGAACTGCCCGCAGTCAACATTGAGAACTTCAATTCTCAACGGTGCGCTACTAACCGCTTCACAGCTACTTGGTGGGATTAATTCTCCAGGATCTCCACTGGTTAGCACAAACGTAACAAAACCTCGTAGACCATCCTCCTTACTTGGCAAATATTCCGCGGCAACACCTAACGCAAAGGGCGCCACTAAAGCATTTCCATTTATATCTACGAAGGAACCAGTACCATCGGATGTAGACCAAGCTCCACCAAGCCTTTCTGGGGAGACTGAAGCTCCTTCCAGCAGGTTAATCGGCTGGGTACTGCAAATGGTAAATGGTTGTGCGACTTCAACGGTAATGGCACAGGCTACCCCTACATCCAGGTTCCGGAATTCTTCACCGGAATCAAGGCTTCCCGTTGGCTCGCTTCTCGCCTCCTCATCTCCTGGTCCGTCCGGAATAGCATCAGAATCATCGATATCATCCCCTTGGTTCGGTATCGTGAATTCATATAGATCAGCATTAGCAATCATGGAGATATCGAAAATCACGTAGTAATCTCCGGGAGGAAGGTCCGTAAACTTATAAGCTCCGTCCATATTAGTAATTAGTGGATCGACGGCATCGCCATTTACGTCCATGCCCGTGAAGGGCATCATGGTTTCACTATCATAGAGCGTTATGACTACTCCGGGTAAAGGTTCATCTCCAATGGATTGGATTCCATCTCCATCAACATCAATAAAGGCCGTGTCTCCCAGGCATACCGGAGCAAAAAGCCCCATATCAATTGTCATATCACCATTGGCGTCCTTCGCTGCCGTAGCATCATCCTGCACGTTGCCCTGATCCACTTCAGTGCCAGCCACTGAACCGTTAGTCGGCTCGTCGCCAACAGACAGGGTGATTTCCGGGCTACAAATAGCGGTTCCCCGACCAGCGGGTTGCTGACCATTATCGTCGCCGTCAATTTGGTTATCCGTCAAAGAGGTGGCAATATCATAAGAGGAAACATTGAGGACTTCCAACGGCTCTCCAGCACCAAATTCACTAGCAGGAATAACGACATAATATTCATCAGGCGTAAGGCCGGTGAAAAGGTAATCTCCTGCAGAATTTGTGGCTGTGGGTAATCCGTCAGTGGGAGTGATCAAATCTCCATCCGAGCCGGCATCCAACAAGGCATCGTCTGTTTCTCTATTTATATCATCGTCCTTATTACCTACCGTCCGGAATAGCTGCACGACTACGTTAGGGATGGCCGCCTCTCCAACATCCTGACGGCCGCTATTGTCTCCATCTTCGAAGACGGTGGAGCCGATGCTGAGCGGGCGGAAGAAGCCGAAGTCGACCGTCATGTCACCATTATCGTCACGTAGTGGAGAAGCATTATCCTGCGTGGAGCCGGAGCCTGCTTCTTCGTCTAGGTCCGTGCCGTCTTCCGGCTCATCGCCGGCGGAGAGGGTGATCACGGGGCTACAGACTTCGGTGGCCGGGCCTGCGGGTTGCAGGCCGTTGTCGTCGCCGTCCCGTTGGTTATCACCAGTCGAAGTGGCGATGTCCGTG
>CALIGP010000224.1 GCA_938021455.1 uncultured Lewinella sp.
GCCTTGCCGATCGGGGAGAACTATCTGGATAGGTCGATGGAAATCCTCGTAGACTCTCAAGACCGAATTTGGGTAGGTAGCTTATCGGAACTCTTTTTACTCAAACCCGGTGAGAGCCGCTTTACTTCCGTTGATCTATTACCCGAAGGGAGCTCAACCCAATTGCCGGGCTACACTTATCTACGAGAACTGCAAAATGGTGATTTACTAATCGGCCCCAATCAGGTTGGCGTTTTTAGGCTAAGTGCAGACCTGCAAAAATCGGAATGGGTAGATTCTACTATGAATCGTACCGCACTAATGATTGCTGATAATACTGGAGGTTTCCTGCACGCCAATTATGACGATAAGTTGAGGCTGGGGAAATATACTTTTGATGGGCTAATTATTGATACGACTATTGCAGACTTTGGCTTCGCCCCAACGGCCATCTTCGATACTCATCGCAATCAATACTGGCTGGGAACCTCCAACGGATTGTGGACGGCTCGGAAAGAATCAGGTCATTGGGTGGTTGAACAAGATTCTGTAATCGGTAGTGGATATATTATTAGTGCAATTAGTAAGAGTGGTCCTAATCTGTTATGGTTTTCATCTGCTGAAGGGCTTAATTCCTATCAGTTAGATGACGGCTCAATAGAGTTATACCGGGAAACAGACGGATTAGCCAGCACAGATTTTGGCGTTGATGCTTTTTTGGAGCATTCAGATGGGAGAATGATTCTGGCCAGCTCAAACGGACTAACGGCCTTCAGGCCCTCAGAAATAATGCCAACGGTAGCTGCTGCGAACCCTACCATCACGGCGATTAGTATTAATGACCAGGAGGGGATCTTTAGAGAGTATACTACTGAAGGTGCCAATAACCCGTCTCTGGTGAAGGGCTTGTTACTTCCCTATCATATGAATTCTATTGATATTGCTTTTTCGGCGATGGAGTATAGTGACCCAGCCGCTTGCCGGTATCAATTTCAATTGGTTGGCGCAGAAAATTCAGCCAAGCGTCCAATTACCAGTGAACCCAGAGTATCGTATACTAACTTAGGGGACGGAACTTATACGCTCAATGTTTGGGCATGGAACAGTGACGGCATTCGGAATGAAAAACCAAGAGTTCTGGAATTAACCATATTGCCTCCACTGTACCGGACCTGGTGGGCTTACATGCTTTACGGATTGATAATTGCGGCGGTCGTCTTCAGCGTTTTCTGGCTTCAGCTTCGAAACACAAGGCGGTTGGAAAAACAGAAATTACTAACTGCTCAGGCGCAAGCCCAAATTGCCGAAACGGAAACCTCCGTACTCCGCTTACAGATGAACCCTCATTTCATTTTTAATGGGCTGAATTCTGTCAACGCCTTCATTATGGGGGAAGATAAATTGGCGGCTCATGAGTATCTGATAAAGTTTGCGGACTTGATGCGTGATATTCTCAACCGCTCCACGAAGCCACTCACCAGATTAGATGAAGCGATCGACTTGTTAGAGGAATATCTCGAGACGGAGCAAATGAGGGTAGGAAGTAAGCTACAGTTCAAGATTGAGGAAAAAGACGACATCGATACCTTCTCTTACTACATCCCAACGATGATATTGCAGCCATTCATAGAAAATGCCATTATTCATGGAGTTGGCGGGTTACCGGAGGGGGGGCTGATTACGCTGCGATTCAGTGTTGATGAGGAAAACGAATGTTTAGTCGCAGAAGTGGAAGACAATGGGCGCGGACGCAGGGTGCAAGGAAAGAAAACCAAAAAGCAAGGCCCTAATGCGCTAGGGATTACACAGAAACGGATGGACATGCTGAATGGGAGATCCTCCTCCGCTACTTCAACCTCCACTGCACCTGCGTCTGCGCCAAAAAAATACCGTTATGAAATCAAAGACCTCAAACATCCCGATGGAAGCGGACGCGGAACCCATGTCTTGTTATATTTGCCGCTAACCTACCCATAAAAAAATGAGAGCAGTATCCGTTGATGACGTTGATAGTATGCATAGCCTTTTGGCAAATTTATTAAACCTGGTAGGAGGTGATGTTGAACTGGTGGGTAAGGCGGCCTCCGTCGAAGAAGGCATTCGTGTCATTGAAGAGACCAAACCAGATTTGCTGTTTTTAGACATCGAACTGCCCGACGGAACTGGATTTGACCTGCTTGACTGCCTCGACGCTGAAGATTATTTGATCGTTTTTATCTCTAGTCAGGACGGCCATGCACGTGCCGCGATGGACTTTCAGGCCCTGATTTATATCGATAAACCACTGCGGGCCTCTTCCCTCAAAGAAGCGTTGAAACGTGCGCGCTTTCAATACAATCTTCGTAACCCGGAAGAACGAAAGGAGGATTTTAAAAAGGCGAGTGAAACCTTCCGTTCAGAGGAACCTCCCAGAGTATATACGGTTTCCAATAGCGAAGGCTTTCATTTTCTCCCGGTTGCGGAGATACGCTATATTTCCAGCTCGGGGGGAGTGACCACTTTTCACTCTGAGGTCGAAGCGCCTGTTCACAAATCCGTAGGACTAAAGACGATTGTAAAACAGTTCAAAATTCATCGTGAATTCATGCAGGTAAAGAGTTCTTACCTGATTAACCTACTGGCGGTCCGAAAGATAAATAAAGGACCGGTTTTACAGATGTCTGACGGAAAGACCATCGCAATAAGTAATCAAACGGCACAGGAAGTACGTCGGCGGTTGGGGGAGTTATAATAGCCTTCGCCCAAACAGAAGCGGTATAGCCACGTTGCTCCTTCGGAGAGGGATTGCTTGCCCATCCAGGTATTCCAAGTCATTTTTCGGCGCGTTTACTCCTCTGTTTAAACAGCATTGTGGGACGAAACTTCTCATTTTGGGCATGAAAGGCCCATTTATGGGATGTCTCCCTTTGGCCTGTATTTGGTTCCTAGCTTCGTGAAAGCACTTGATTAGTTTTTTGAATGAACAGCGCCAGCAGCAGGTTAGTGCATGCTTTCAATAAAGCCTGTTAGGAGGTTTGGATTGTAAGGCATCGATGGCTGGTATACACCCCCATATTATTATGAACAACTTTTCTCAGGCCTCTTTTTCTGTAAACGAAATGCAGCTCTCTGTACCAACGCTGCAACGACTGCAGCGATTGCAGCAGTTTGCCAGGCAAAATCAGCGACGCTTCAATCAACTCTCTAAGAGAGAAAGAGAAGTCTTATCCCTGATTTGCCGAGATTTTAAGAACGAAGACATCGCCCGCTTACTCTTTCTCTCCATCCATACCGTGCGTACACACCGGAACAATATCTGGCGAACGCTTGGCATCAGCTCAGTTGTTGAAGCCATTCGTTGGGCCCAGGCTTTTGATCTGGTCTGACTGATTACGCTCTAGAGCGTATTGCGTAGGCGCAAAAATCTATAGACTTTTATCTTCTTGTTTCTCTGTAATTACCACAGTGTTTAAAATAGCCATTAATCCTGTGATTCAGTACACCCAATGCCCTGTTTTCATTACCCGGGGGCCGTCTGTAAAAGACGGTCCTCGCGGTATTTTAGGTGTGCTCTAAGCCACCACTACCGGTAAGGGCACTGCCGCTCGCACGATCTGCCACCCGAGCCAGACCCAGCCTCCGGGCTGAGATAGCTTGCCGATGGCCTTAATAATCCAGATGACGGAGTCAATGAAGTAAGCCATGTCCTGCTGCATCCGCTTGATGTGGCTACTATGCTGTAGGGCTTCTCCCTCCAGATAGGTGTCCGGGGCGAAGTTGACAGAGTCAAAATCCAACTCAAATTTGGTCGCGAAGAGCCTGGCCGGAGCATCGGCCGTAGCCGGGGCGACTTCTGTGATGAGTGGCTTGCCAAAAACAAAATTCGCCAGATACTTAAAGCCGGAAAAGAAGCGCTGAATGGCACTCCGAATCGGGCGTAGGAGCGTTTTGACAAAGTCAAAGACGGGGCCGAGTAGTTCGGTGATCTTCTCCTTGACCTTGTTGAGCTTGCTCTTCAGCCAGCGGAAAATCTTCTTGAAACCCAACTTAATGCGGGCGAGTAAAGGCACACGGGGATAGTAGACCCGTCGTTCCGGGTGGGTAACATTATCGGGGTAAAGGGTGCCGATCCCGTCTTCCGAGAGAATTTTCTCGTCAAACTTATCGACAGAGACACCCGCCTCCCGGTGGATGCCTTTTAGGGCATCGTCATTGGTGTACAGGTTGGTGAGCTGCTCGGGCCTATCCCTTGGTTCTCCCCAGTCGAAATGCTGGATGATGCCCCGGAAATTTACGACGTAGACTTTGTCCGCCCGGTTAGCGGGCATCAGGTAAGTGCGGACCTGGCGCGACTGCTTAAGAGCTTTATTGCGTTTCCCCGCTTTCCGAATTTTGTCAGCTTCTTCCGCGAGACGATCCGCCTCATCATTCAGCAGTGTGATCAGCGCCTGATGGCTGAATTTCCCCCAACGACCATCAATTTTACCGCGGTAATAACTCGCCTGCCAGAGCTTGATCTGTAGCAGCCGAACGTCAAAACCTTCGGGGCGGGCGTTTTTCTGCCGGCGGGCCTGCCGCAGCATTTTGTTGGCGGTTGGCTGATCATAGAGGGTCGGCTCCAACTTAGGTTTATCCCGAGTGGCGGAGATGAGCTCGTCGGGGTCCGCTGGAGGTTCGTCCTTATTACGAAGTTGATACAAGACGGCGCTTTCCTCCCGCTTCTTCGTGTGTTTGCGGTAGCTGGCGATGAGGAGGTCGATGTTTGTCAACCAGGCCCAGTGCTCCAGGCTGATGGGGGATTCGGCAGAAAAGGTCGTTTCCAGCCCCAGCCCTTCCCGGAAGAGTTTAGCCAGGGTAGGGGAGTCCGTCGCTGCAAAAACATCCCCTTCGCCTAAAAACCTAAACTCATCGGACGAGAGCGTTCTGGCGCGGTAGGCGAGTGAGCGGCCGTAACAACCTCCGTCTCCGGCCCGGAAAATTTCTTTCCGTAGCAGGCTGCCATCCCAGCTGGTGTAAAGTCCAATACGGTCGGTGATTGCCCCTAAGTGTTTGCTCAGCCAGTAGTGATCAACGATCGTACCGGCTGGAAGCATGGTCAGTAGCTCCGGCCAGTCTTCCTCTTCTGCTGCGTACCGGCTAACGGCATCGACGAGCGGTAGTAGCAAACTTGGTTTGTCAAGAATTTCGTGCTTATGCTGATGGTAACCAATGAAGTCTGCTTCGTTGAGGTAGCGTAAGTCCGTCAGATGTTGGGCCAGTTCGTGCCAAAGGCCACGAAGGTGTTTGGCCCTTCGGTCTTCATCCGGTGCTATCACCAACTCCCGTTCTGGAAAGGGCATACGGTAGTGCTCCGGCATTTGCTGCTCGGTGACCTGCCGTAGGTGGGCGATGTCTGCAGTGGAGGCATCACCATCAGAGAAGCTTCTGCAAGAAGAGACGAAGTCAGAAACGGTGGACGAAGGCATCGAAGATTTGTCCTTATTCGTTACCCCCTACAACCCGTGTAAAGTTGGGCTTCAACCTGGCAATGATTTCAGCACGGGCCGTGGAAGCAGCGTTAACCGCGTCAACGTGCATATGCAGTAGCTCCCGATCATTCTCGGAGAGGTCATCCGCTACGAACGTGAAGGTGTCCTTATCAATCTCGATGTGGGTAGCGGCTACGACGCGCATATCGCCGTCGATTTCCAGCTTGCCGTCACTGCGACTGAAGAGGGTATTGAAATCGATGATTTGCCGGCCATCCAGGCTGTCGTCATTTGCGTTTCCGGAGGTGACGTCCTTTTTAACTTTAAGTTGGCCGGTGATGGTAATAACGTCTAGGGTGACGAGGTCAGAGATAAAAGACATGGTGATGATGGGTTTGGATAAAGATAGGTTTTAATGTAAATAGGTGGGCTTTTGGTGGACTTGCGCGTGGAGAACAAATTACACCGACGAAAACGCATGGACTAGCCCCTTAGCTACGATCGAAGAACCTCCGGCTCTGTAAAAATGCCCTTGTTTGGTCGCTCACCCTTCATGCCGAGCTGCATAATCCGGCCAGGCTTGCATTAGCCTTTGGGTGATGGGGCCAGGTTTTCCATCGCCAATGGCTATGTCGTCCGCGTAGGTAATCGGCATGGCCCCTTTGACGGAACTACAGATGATTGCCTCTTCAGCCTCCATGAATTCAGCAACACTTACCGTCCGTTCTTCCACCGGAATACCCAGTTCATTTGCCAGCTTTAATAAGTGTAGTCGGGTGATGCCATGAAGGATCTTCTCCGTTGGGGTAATTAGTTTTCCATTCTGAACAAGCAGAAAATTGGACCGATCACTTTCCCGGATGTTTTCTTCTCGATCCACGTATAGCGCATACTGAGCACCTCGCTGGCGAATTATCGGTTGAATGCGAATCCCTTCCAGGTAGTTGATCGTTTTCACTTCCGGTAGCTCCCGCTCATACCGATGCAGGATAACGCGAATGCCGGTTTCAAACTGCTCCGGCGGCGGGCCCTGAAAAGGATAGGCCATACCCACTAGGTTCGGTTGGGTCGGAGTGTAGCCATCCGGCGCGTAGCCGCCGGTGAGTACAAAACGAATACCACCATCACCGCCACCGTTACGCTTAACCAACTGTTGGACGGCCTCTCGGAGGGCTTCGCGGTCGGCGGGCATCTCCAGCGATAACAGTTTGGCGCTGCGTAAAAAACGATCCAGATGGTCTTCGATAAAACGAGGCCGTCCATCCGTATAACGGAAGTAATCAAATATGCCAAAACCCCGGAGAATAGCGAGGTCGGCGACATTTAGAGCGGCTTCTTCTTTAGGGACATATTGACCGTTGAGATAGACGATGGGGAGCATAGCTTGGTGTTGATGGGGAGAAAAAGACGCAGCTAAAGTAGTCATTTGGAGTAGGTGTTACTACCTGTTTAAGCCGAATCGGGGTAAATTATGACCTGTTTTTTAGCCGTTACGTAAAAGCATCCTTACTTTGGGGGAACCTTTTTTCGAGTATATAAATACACTTCTTGACACTTTTTATTCCGATTTTTTGCCATACGCCTAAGGGTTCAGGCTTGAATGCCTAGGCGTTTTGGTGCCAAATTTTTAGCATGCTTTCCAATACACAACGCTACACGACAAACACTTTATTCCTTTTTCTAACGGTTCTTCTTTCCTTTTGCGGGCCTGACCTCAGGGCCCAATGCCCGCCATTCCAAAAGGAGGGAATCCACGTTTTTCAGGCCGATGACCGCTTGGAAGATCTGGCCGAACAATACGGGATTAGCCAGGAGAAAATCTTACAATGGAACAAACTGAAAAAGGGACAGAAGATACCAGACTGTAAGAAGCTAATCGTTTCTCCGGAATGGGTCTTTGATGATCCTTCGGAGGAGGACAGCCCGGTTTCGGAGGAGGAAGCAACTGATAAGGAGGGCTTTCAGGAAGGCGTATTTCATAAAGTTATGCCGGGAGAGTCATTGCTAAGTATTGCAGATATATACGGGCTATCCCTGGCAGAGCTTCGGGCAATGAACGATATCCCTTCAGGGGCCATCATTCAGGCAGGGTCCGTCATCCGGAAATCATGGGAAAATACCAGTCCCGAAAGGGTAGCAGTCCCAGAGACGGTCGTTCGGGAAGTCAATCCCGCACCAGCGGAAGGGCAGACCGCTAAGGGAGGAGGAATGATAATGAAGGAAAAACCCAACGTATCCGCTGCGCCTACTGCTACAGCCGCAGTTGCGAAGAAGCCAGCGGAGGAATCCTTTCGTACGGAAATGAGCTTGCAAGAGTCGGCACTGTTAGCCGAAGTCAACCTGATGAGATCTGACCCCAGGCGCTATTCAAAGTTCGTAAGGGACTACGTAAAGAGCCGCCGGAAGGACAAGGTGAATAAGTATAAGGTCAACCCTCGTGACGTCAAAAGCGTGATGGAGCGCTTGAAGAATACGCCAGCCTTACCCCTCCTGGTTAGTAATGAATGTCTGTATCGGTCAGCACAAAAGCATGGTGCTTATTTGAGCAAGAACAACCGCTTTTCGCACCAGGGAATTGGTCGGTTAGAGCCGCATGAGCGGACGGCAGCAGACTGCCGGGAAGTAGAACTCAGCATGGAAAGAGATGAGGAGGGCAGAATCATTGGTAACGAAAACCTGGGCGTTGGCGCGGATGCCCGTCAGGCCGTTATCCGTTTGCTGATCGACGAAGGAAGTGATGTTGCTGGCCACCGTAATACCTTACTTGGTAAGGAGTGGCGCTACATGGTGGCGCATTATTTCGGTTCGGTGAAGGGGTATCAGGACTGCTTTGTGCAGGTTTTTGGGAAGTAGGAATGTCTTACTTTTATGTCAAAAGTAATGTATGTGTTTTTTAAGCCTAACCCAAGAATCTACGTTTTTCCTCCTGTTCTGTTGCTGGGTCGTTCCTAGCTTTGCTTATGCACAGTCAACGACCCATAACCAGGACCCCAACAAGTGTTACGTTCGCTGTGTGAAGCCACCTGTCTATGAAACCTTTTACGATCAGTTTCTGACTTATACTCCGAAAGACACTTCCTTATATCCATTCGAAACAGTAATTCTGGAAGTAATGCCCGAGAAGACTCGTTGGGAATCCTTTTACATTGACAATTGCCAATCTGAAGACCCTAATGAGTGCTATGCTGTAAAATATGTAATTGACCAACCCAAATACGATACCATATACCAGCCAATAGAGGATACGCTTGGTAGCCCATATTACCGAGAAATAGAATTAGTTGAATTGGTGGAAGAAGGCGGTTTCACAAGTTATCAGGAAGTTGATTGTGCGCTGACCAGTTATAATGTTTTGCCCTTGCGTTTCCGTGCAGGTACAGACGATTTAATCGTTTCAGACAGAAGCACTAGTGCCTTGGAAAAATTACTTGACTTACTTCGCGACAAACCAGACATCCAAGTCCAAATAAGGGCACACACGGCCTCACCGGGCGCAGCTGAGGACAACGAAACACTGTCACAAGCAAGAGCCAATAGAGTCGTAAACTATTTGCTTGATGAGGGAATCGAGCCCTGGAGATTAGAGGCAAAAGGTATGGGAGAACGCCAGTTGAAGAATAAATGTATAGATGGTGTACCCTGCTCTGAAGTGGAGCATGCTGTGAACCGACGGATTGAATTTTTGGTCTTGAACGCGGAGAATTAAGTACTAGCTGAGTTGTTCTCGCTCCCCTTCCAACCACTCCCGCTCCTGATCCGCCAAGCGCCGCCAGCGGCGGCTTTCCCGCTTCCGGGTCAGCGTCTCCCACTGCCGGATGGACCAGTTGACGGACAACAGGGTAAGCACGAGCCAAATTTTTAGCGGCCAGGGCAGAAAAAAAAGCCCCAGTGGAACGAGCACGAAGGTGCCGATGGCCAATACCGCAAAGCGGACGGGGCTGTAGAATTCGACGTGGTTGACTTTGTTATCGGCGATGTATTCGCCGATGAGCCAGAGGGGGAGGTGGGGGAGCTGCAGCAGCAGCCCGAACGCAGCCCGGAACCAGGTGGCCCCTTGCTTTTTTGTCCCTTTCACTGCACCTGCGACCGCGCCCTCTGCTGAGCTTGCAGAAGGCCCCAGATCATTATGCTGCAAGCGGTTAAAGTAGCGGGTCAGTTCGGGGGCTTCTGCCGGGGTACTGGCGGCGATCGCTAGTTCGCGATCCAGCTGCTGCCCGTCGTGCGTAATGCCGTAGATGTTTTGGGTGTTGTGGCGGACCCGATCCAGCTCGAGCCGACTCTCCCCAATACCCGCCCGATCGTGTTCGGGGAACTGCACCACGAGGGAGCTTAGGCGCGCACGCAGGTGCTCAGTAAGGTT